>SLST01000114.1 GCA_007130265.1 Spirochaetales bacterium | reverse complement strand
AGGCCGCCGGGGAAGCATCGAAGGTGCTGCAAGATACGGAGTCCCGAATCCGCTCGATCGCCATGATCCATGACAAGCTCTACCGGACGGACTCGTTCTCCGACGTCGATATGAGAGAGTACATAGACGAGTTTCTCGGGATGATCGCGGTATCCTTTGCCTCAGACCAACGGAAGGTTCGGATCGTCCAGCAGACTGAACGCATTCGTCTCGACATCGGGCAAGCGGTGCCGCTGGGACTCATCCTGAACGAACTGCTTACCAACGCATTCAAGCACGGGCTTACAGGGCCTCACCACAACTCACTGACCATTGGACTGGAACGACAGGGTGAGTACGCCGTCCTTCGCGTGACGAACACCGGCGCCGGCTTGCCCGATGGCTTCAGCCTTGAGCGCACCGGTTCGCTCGGGATGACGCTGATCCGGATCCTCACCGCACAGCTGCGCGGCGAAGCCGCGGTCACGCAGAATGGTGAGACGACCTTTCGCATCACCTTTCCTGTCACCTGAGGCCGTGCACGGCCGACCGAGCTCAGTAATCCGGATGAACCTGCGCCTTCGCGGCAAGCCGCATTCTGTGGTAGGCTTGCGCTTTCGTCGTCCCGGCGGCGAGAAGGGGAGGCTGCGATGGCGGACATCGAAGGAAAGGTAACCAACACCGCGAAGAACCGGATGCTCGAAGGTCGCCCGGCGCTCGGGGCGGCGATCGCCCTGGGGGCGCCTCTGGCCGGAGAGATCTACTCTCGGCAGGGATGGGACTTTGTGCTCGTAGACGGCCAGCACGGGAACTGGACCCTCGACACCATGACCGTCGCTTTCCGGAGTATCGCTCTTGGCCGGGCGGTTCCCATGGCCCGTGTGCCCATCAACGACTTCTTTGCCATAGGCGCTGTCCTCGACCGTGGCGCGATGGGGATCGTCGTTCCCATGGTGAATACCCCGGAGCAGGCCCGCGCCGCCGCGCGTGCCGCACGCTTTCCGCCCCGGGGAAGCCGCTCACAGGGCGGATTCGGCACCGCGCTCTACACAGCGGACGACTACGAATCGTGGATAGACCGCGAGCTCTTCCTGGCCGTCCAGATCGAGTCGGCAGAGGCGGTCAAGTCCGCTCGGGAGATCCTCGCGGTCGACGGCGTGGACGGCTGTTGGATCGGTCCCGGCGATCTGGCGCTCAGCATGGGCGTCGATCTCGCAACCACCGCCGGCCGTCGCAGCCACGAGGATGCGATTCTGCGGGTCCGTGATGCCTGCGACAGCACCGGCAAGGTGCCGGGAATCGCCGGCGGCGCGATGGGTGAGTACTGGCTCGAGAAGGGCTTTCTGTTCGTCACCTGCGCCGCCGACGTGACTGCCGTGCGCGACACGGGGACCGGCACCCTGGATGTTCTGCGCGCCCATTGCAGCTGAGGGAGGCATTGCTCCAGTGAGCCTCCGGTTCGCAGAAGAGCTCGGCCTCTGCGGCCGGAACGGCGATGCGAGTCTGCGAAGCCAGGAGGAAGAACCCTGGCACTGCGCGTGATGGCGATGGGTGAAGAGGGTCCACTCGAACCATCCTGGCTCAGAGACCCTCCGCATGCCCTGCTACGTCAACCGCCGAACACCGGCAGATACGTCGGCCTCCCACGCCTCCAGAGCGCGCGATAGCTCCTCCGTGATCGTCGGTTCGCTACCGGCAATGTCGTTCGCCTCTGCCGGATCTACCGCGAGATTGAAGAGCTCCGTGTTCGCGCTCGACGGGCCGTCTTCCGGCGATACAACGAGTTTCCAGTCGCCTCGGCGCACGGCCTTCCCGTTGCCACATCGCCAGAACAGATCTCTCTCAGTCATGCTGCCCGCACCCGTGAGAAGAGGCGCAAGACTCACGCCGTCCAGTCTTGGTGTCTCCGGTGGAGCCAGGCCGGCAAGCTCGAGCATTGTGGGGAAGAGGTCCATCCCCATCGCCGGGTGATCGGTCTCGGTCGCCGGCCCTACTCGGCCCGGCCAGCAGGCAATCGCCGGAACTCGATGGCCTCCCTCCCAGACGCTTCCCTTTCGCCCGCGCAGTCCTCCCGCAGATCCCGGACCCGCGGGTCCGCTGTCGGAGAAAAAGAAGACCAAAGTGTTCTCGCGAAGTCCCGAGCGGTCGAGAGCTCTCATCACCTCGCCGACACCTTGGTCGAGCGCCTCGATCATCTCCTTGTACGCGGCAGCTCTATCTTCCCGTGGCCCCTGGACTGGCTCCGGATGACCAGGCGTGCGAAAGGCCGGATCATCGGGTCCCTGGTAAGGATAGTGCGGACACTCGTGGGCAAGATAGAGACAGAAAGGGTCTTCTCGGTGTCCTTCTATGAAGCGTACACCGTAGCGCGTCACCAAGTCCGTTGTGTACCCGTCTTCCGGTGCGAGCGAGGCATCGAACCACCAATCCTCCACGCCGGCCTGGTCGATATGCGACTGGTAGTCGACATTCCCGGAGACAAATCCACGAAACTCATCGAACCCGTGACGGACCGGGTTGAACTGCCGGTCGTATCCTAAGTGCCACTTTCCAAAGAGTGCCGTCTGATATCCTGCCTCTTTAAGACCTTTCGCGAAGGTATACTCGGAGAGCGCCATCCCGACATCCCGATGGTTGGCGGCCGTTACCACACCTTCGATCCCGCAGCGTTGCTGGTATCTGCCTGTCAGGAGCGCCGCTCGCGTTGGGCTGCACACGGCGCCGTTTGAGTGGAAATCAGTGAATCGCATTCCGGCCGACGCGAGGCCGTCAATGTTAGGGGTCTTGATCATCGTATTGCCGTAACAGCCAAGGTCCCCGTATCCCATGTCGTCGGCAAGGATAATCACGATGTTCGGTGGTCGCATCTCAGCGTTCTCCTTCACGTACGCACTGTCGCGGCAAGGAAACAAAAAAGCGGGAACGCTGTATGCGCTCCCGCCTGACGTCAAGACTGGGTCATGGCGTCAATCAACAAAAAACCACTGTTCGGCCATGTACGGCACCCACTGCTGGTAGCTTGGGCTCCAGAGGCTCTCGTCCGGCATTGTGTTACCCAGACTATTGGTGATGATAACCGGGTACGGAACGAGACCGACCGCTCCGATCACGAAAAGATTCTCAATGTTGATTCGCCAGATCTCTTTGCCCAGCTCGATGTGGCGATCCGTCCCAGCCACCGTCGTCGACCACTCGTCAATCACGCGGTACAACTCTTTGACGGTCTCCGGTGGCTCTTCACCTGACGCACCATCCGTCGTGTACCATGTACCCCATGGATAGTTGGCGCCGGTCCACGGCGGCCGTGCGACTGCAGCACGGGTGCGCCGCATCGTGAAGTCGGTGTTCTCAAGCGCCCAGCGCCCCATGTCGGTCTCGTTGGCCTGTACAAGCTCGGTCCACATCGCGCCGGTCACCTGCCTGAGTGTGACCCTCACGCCTACCGCCTGCCAGTACTCCTGCAGCAGCTGCGATATGGGATCGTACCGCTCGACGAACTGCATGTTTATCGTGACCGGCTGTCCGTCCGGACGGAGACGAAACTCACGTCGGGCGTCCCACTGGAGTCCCATCTCGTCGAGCAACTCATTTGCTCTTGCAGGATCATAGTCGGCATAGTAGTCGCGCATCCACTCTTCGAAGAGATCGCTCGCTGCGGGCGGTGGTGCGGCCTGTCGCGGTTCGCCCAGGCCGAAGAAGAGCGTCTCGTTCATCTCCTCTCGGTCGATGGCAAGCGAGAGCGCCTGTCGGAACCGAAGATCTCGGAACATTTCCCTCTTGACCGGATCCGGCGAGGTTTGGTTGAGGCTGATCGCAGTATCCATTGATCCGCGTGGATCTTCCCACAGCATCGCTCGATAGTTTCCGCGCTCCTCGTTATCGAGATAGAGCGGATAGTTAGCGACCGATTGCCACACCCCCCCTAGATGAAAGTCGCCCGAGATGACTCTCAGCTGCTTGACCTGAGCATCACCGACCCGCACGCCAGTCATGCGGCCGATATAGGGCAGCTGATTGCCGGCGATATCAACCTTCCAGAAATACGGGTTCCTCTCGAAGTACTGGTTCTGGGCGCTGTCGATAGACGTCAGTACCCATGGGTAGACCGTTGGGCGGTCGACGTCCTGCTGGTCTGCGCCGGTGGCATTGTGCATCAAGAATGCCTGGTACCAGGTCTCAAAACCTTCCTCGCGCGCAAGCGCGCCTGCATCCGGATTGTAGTCGATATGCCACTGCTGCATGTAGTGCTTTGGCGGAATAGGATATTGCCACCAAAGTTCACTCGCGAGAACGTCGAGGATGACCGGGTACGGTTCGGCAAAGTCGAGCCGAACGGTGTAGTCGTCGATCCTCGTCAGATCCATGAACACACCGGCAGAAAAATAGACCGCGGGCCGTGCAGGCGTGAGCTCCGAATTGTTCAGAACGTCTTCATACCAGAACACGAAGTCGTCTGCCGTATGCGGATGGCCGTCGGACCAACGCAGACCTTCTCGAAGGTGCAGTGTTATGCTGCGTGCGTCATCTGAGAGATCATAGCCTTTCAGCACGTTCGGAACCGGCATGGTGAAGTCCGGCGCGATGATCTCCAGAAGGTGTTGTGCGTTCGCGGAAGCAAGATCCCTCCAGTCGGCCGCGATCTCCCGTTCGCTGTACGTGCCTATCTGGTTCCACGGCCGCACGACAAGGGGCTCGACTGGGAGCCGGTCTTCGACTGGCGGCAGTTCTCCTGCCTCGACTCGCTCCTGGAAGACAGGCGCTTCATTGTACGACGGCAACTGAGCGCCGGTCTCTCGCTGGAAATCCCCAGGGGTTGCGTACACCGCCGGGGTCTCCCACACTTCCGCATCAACTCCGGGTGCTGTGGCCGGTTGGACTTCTTCCGGCTGCGCCCCGCCAAAAGCGGACAGCGCGAGCAGTGCCATCAGAGCCGGTATCAACAGAAACCTTTTCATCGTGTCCCTCCTCTACTCGAACATCTCGACGAGTTGACTGGAGGTCTCCTCGCCGTCACGGCAATCAATGCTGCCGTCTGCATTTCCCGTGGATATGGCAGATGGGATAGAGTCGTGCTGGCCTCGATCTGTACCGCTCTGGCAGGAGAAGTCGATAGCGGGTTGAAGTGTGAAATCAGCTGTGCAGCAGTTTCTATCGGCTCGCTCGACAATCGGCATGGCAGCACCATCTGCTCGCCATAGTAGAGCAGTATAGAGGTGCCGTCAATCGCGACGTCCGCTGACGGTGTTCGACGCGCAGGGCGCGGCTGATCGAACCGGCACGGCACCCGCTCCGGTTTCGGGAGTCGGAGGCCGGAGACGGCAATCGAGGCTTTCGCTGCGAGGGTGTCAGGTCTTCGACACCTCGCAGAGATATCGGCCAAGATAGGCGACTGTCTCGGGACGTTCGGTCGCGCAGTCGATCTGTTCAAACGGATCATGCTGGCGGTCGAACAGCCGCGGAGCTCTTCCTTTCTCGAGGACAAGCTTGTTTCTTCCGTCGTAGGCGAGACGCCAGTCGCCCAAAGCTGATACGGCGACGTCGCGGTGAGGCTGGCCGGGGAACTCAAGCACCCGCCGCAAACTCCTGCCAGTCATCTCCGGCAGCGGCTCGCATCCCGCATAGTCGAGTATGGTTGCAGTAACATCAGTCAGGTCGACCAGCGCGTCCGATACCGCACCGCCTTGGGCGCCGGGTGCCTGAATGACAAGCGGAATGTGAGCGGCAGCGTACCGCCAGATGCCCTTGCCGAATAGACCGAAGTCCCCCAGCATCTCGCCGTGGTCGCTGGAGTAGATGACCATGGTTCGCTCAAGTTCGCCACGTCCCTGAACAATCTCAATCATCTCGGCCATGAGCCGATCGATGTTCTCCACCATGGCCGTGTAGTTCTGTCGAACCCTCAGAATGGCGTCTGCATCGTGGCGGTCGTTTGCTATAGCATGAGGATAGGTGCGATGCTCAACACTTCGACGCATTGACTCGGTCACGTCCATTGGGCTATGAGGTCCTGTGAAGTTGACGATTAGATGCCACGGCTGATCTTCCGGGAAACCCTGAAGGATCTGCTTCCCGTTTTCTGCGAGCCAGTTGTCGCAGTAGAGGTCGTCCGGGACGATCGTTGTGTAGGCACCAGGGCCATCACCCAGTCGGTCGTGTTCTGCCAGATAGGCCTCGGCCAGGCCACGGTCAGCGAGGGTTTTCATGTACGGGCCCTTGGCCCGACCCGCCTGTCGGTAGCTCATGCTACCATCGATCTTCCCCTCGTTATCTACGCCCTCGGTGAAACCCCACTCGGAGAGTAGCCGAGATCCGTCCATGTACCAATCAAGTTGTGCGAAATCAGAAGTGTCTTTGTGCAGATCGAACTTACCAACCCCAGCGACGCGGTATCCGACGTCCCGTAGCACCTGGTAGTATGTCGGAAGTTCAAGTGGATAGTCGCTGCGGTTGTCGGAAACGCCACAGTCACGGTATCCACGTCCGGAGGCAAGACAAGCGCGAGCCGGTGCACACAGCGGGCTTGGCGTCAGTGCCTCGGCAAAACGAACGCCACGCTGGGCGATCCTGGAGAGCGTAGGCGTCTGTACGTCCAGCCCGGGCCCGAATCCCAGCCAATCAGGACGTTGCTGGTCAGGAAAGAAGAAGAGAAAGTTGGGCTTAGGTGATGGCACGTATTCCTCCCATGCTATAAATGAGTTCGGTCCGCCAGTCAACGCAGATGGACTCTCAGACCGACTCATCTCTGGTACGGTGAGACCTCCCAAGCTTCGCGAGCGGCACACGGCCTCGTGGCGCGACACCGCTCAGTAATGACGATTCCTCATCGCCACGTCCCGGTGATCTCCTGAAAGTCTTCTATGGGTTCGCTCGGCTCTGGATAGTCGTGCCCGTAGTGGCTTCTTCGGCAGGACTCGATGAAGCTCTGCAGGTGTTCGCGCATCTCACGTACACGGTCCGGACAGCCACTCAGGATACTTGTACATTCATTGACATCCGAGTCAATGTTGAAGAGCATGTCCTCGGACCCATCAGCCGAAAAGTTCGTTAGATATTTGTGCTGACTGTCTATGAGGGCGTGTGTCGGCGATCCGAACATCGAGTCCCTCCTTTCCATGAAGCGGTAAGGAATCGGCTTCGGGCGTATCGACAACTGGCTGTCTATGAGTGGTAGGAGGCTGATGCCGTCAATGGGTCTGTTGTCGGGCACGGTGAAGCCAATGAGTTCAGTGATCGTCGGGAAATAGTCCAGGGTGCTGCAGGGCATATCGTATTGGGTTCCTGGAGAAACGGGCCCAGGCCATTTCAGCAATGCCGGCACGCCAATACCGCCGTTAAAGAGGCTACGCTTGCGTCCTCTGAGGCCTCCGGTACTGCCCCTGTTACGTCCGTTCTGAGAGACGTTCTCCGAACCTTCAGGACCGTTATCCGAACAGAACCAGAGCATCGTTCTATCCTCGAGCCCAAGCTCCTTGAGCAAGCGGTTAAGTCTGCCTACTTGCTCGTCCATCGCAGTAACGCACCCGTAATAGTGCTGCTCGTCATCGCTGAAGCGCGAGTACATAGCCCGGTATTCGGGGCCGGCAACAACCGGCGTGTGCGGCGTGTGAAACCAGACGACCGCGAGGAAGGGTTCGTCGGCGGAAGCGCATTCGCGCACGAAGGGCTCCACCCTGTCCATGATCACCCTTGAGTCGTCGCCTCGAAGGTTGTCTTTTGCGATAGTTCCTTCCTGATTCCAGTAGAAAGCGCCGAAAGGTGAGCCGGGCACTCCGTGCTTTTGCCCTTTCGGACCAATCTCATCTGGTGTCACCATCGGGTCCCAGGTTGGCACTCTGGCTTCTGTGGAGAAGCAGGTGTCAAACCCATGCAACCATGGTGGTGAATACTCATGCAGATGATCTGGACCGCCTCTCCTGCTGTCGGGGATATCCGTGGTGAGGGTGCCAAGATGCCATTTGCCGAAATGGCCGGTCCGATAGCCGCACTGCTTACAGGCCACGCCCAGCGATATCTCCTGCGTCGGAAGACGCCCCTTGTTCGCGTGCGTGATGCCATAGCGTGAATAATGGCGTCCCGTCAGGCAGGTGCCACGTGTAGGAGAGCAGACAGGACCTCCGGCGAAGAACCTGGTGAAGCGTGCTCCTTCGGAACGAAGTTCATCCAGATTGGGGGTTCGTATTACCTCGTTACCGTTGAACCCAGTGTCCCCGTAACCGAGATCATCGCACATGATCAGAACAATATTCGGTAGGCGGCTGATCACAGAAACCTCCTCATACGGAATGATCGCGCTTGGCCGATCGTCTTTGCCCCAATCACAAAGAGATGCGTTCCGGAGGTTCTACTATGCGGTATCAACGCTCCCTCAGACACATTTCGTTGATCGTCGTCCATTGGCCTCTCATTGAGACCAGCACCGCACGGGACTGCACACACCGCTACCGGCCGGCCGGTAGCGGTAGAATATGAACCAATCAATCGACGAAGAACCACTGTTCAGCCATGTACGGAACCCACTGTTGGAAACTCGGGCTCCAGAGACTCTCGTCCGGCATTGTGTTACCCAGACTGTTGGAGATGATGACCGGGTACGGGACAAGGCCGACCGCGCCAATCATGAAAAGATTCTCTATGTTGATTCTCCAGATTTCCTTTCCGAGCTCAACGTACCTTTCAGTGCCGGGAATCGTCAGTGTCCACTCATCGATCAAAGCGTACAGCTCTCGAACAGCCTCGGGAGGCTCCTCACCGGATGCTCCTCCCGTGACATACCAGAGGTCCCAAGGTACGTTTGCTCCTGTCCACGGTGGCCGCGCCGGTGACGCTCCAGTTCGCCTCATTCCAAAGTCAGTATTCTCGACTGACCAAATTCCGAGATCCGTATCGTTGGCGTCCACGAGCTGGGTCCACATTGCACCGGTGACCTCTCGCAGAGCCACTCTAACCCCGACCGCTTGCCAATACTCCTGCAGTAGCTGAGCAATACCATCAAACTGCCCAACGAACTGGAGATTTATGGAGAGTGGTTCTCCGTCAGGTCGGAGACGGTACTGCCGCCTGCCATCCCACTGAAGCCCCATCTCATCAAGCAGCGCGTTCGACCGGGCGGGATCGTACTCAGCGTAGTGATCCCTCATCCACTCTTCGTAGAATTGGCTGGCCGGTGGTGGTGGGGCTGGCTGCCGCGGTTCCCCCAGACCGAAGAACAAGGTCTCATTCACGTCGTCTCGGTCGATCGCAAGTGACAGCGCCTGTCTAAACCTCAGCTCACTGAACAGTTCACGCTTCACCGGATCCTTGGACGTCTGGTTCAGCGTAACTGCACCGCGAAAAGCGCCGCGAGGATCGTCCCATAGCATCACGCGGTAATCTCCCCGCTCAGCGTTGTCCAGATAGAGAGGATAAGAGGCCAGCGGCTGAAGGATGCCTCCAATCTGGAAGGCTCCGGAGATAACGCGCAGCTGCTTGGTCTGGGCATCCCCGACCTGCACACCGTTCAGGCGTCCGATGTAGGGCAGCTGGTTGCCGGCGATATCGACCTTCCAGAAGTACGGGTTTCTCTCCCAATACTGGTTCTGTGCGCTGTCGATCGATACGAGTTTCCACGGGTAGACAACGGGACGATCGACGTCCTGCTGGCCTGCCCCGGTAGTATTGTGCATCAGGAATGCTTGGTACCACGTCTCAAACCCTTCCTCGCGCGCAAGCTCGTCTGCATCCGGGTTGTAATCGATATGCCACTGCTGCATGTAGTGCTTTGGCGGAATGGGGTATTGCCACCATTGGTCGCTTGCGAGGACGTCAGTAATGGCCGGATACGGCTCTGCGAAGTCGAGCCGCACGGTGTAGTCGTCAATCTTCGTCAGATCCATGAACTCACCGCCCGAGGTGTAGATCGCCGGTCTTGCGGGTGTGAGCTGCGAGTTGTTCAGAACGTCCTCATACCAGAACACAAAGTCGTCGGCGGTATGCGGATGGCCGTCGGACCAACGCAGACCTTCCCGAAGGTGCAGCGTTATGCTGCGTGCATCGCTTGAGAGGACGTACCCTTTCAACACGTTCGGGACCGGCGTGGCGAAGTCCGGCGCGATGATCTCCAGAAGATGCTGTGCATTCGCGCAAGCAATATCTCCCGAGTCCCCGCTGATCTCCCGTTCGCTGTACGTGCCTATCTGGTTCCACGGCCGCACGACGAGCGGTTCTACCGGCAGCCGGTCTTCGACTGGCGGCAGTTCTCCCGTCTCGACTCGCTCCCGGAAGACAGGCGCTTCATTGTACGGCGGCAACTGAGCGCCGGTCTCTCGCTGGAAATCCCCAGGGGTTGCGTACACCGCCGGGGTCTCCCACACTTCCGCATCAACTCCGGGTGCTGTGGCCGGTTGCACTTCTTCCGGCTGCGCCCCGCCGAAAGCGGACAGCGCGAGCAGCACCATCAGAGTCGGCATCAACAGAAACCTTTTCATCGTGTCCCTCCTCTACTGGAACATCTCGACGAGGAAACTCGATGCCCCCTCGTCGTCACGGCAGCCAATGCTCCCGTCTGCATCTCCTTTTGATATATACAAATAGGATGAGGCCGTGCTGGATTCCATGAGCATCACTCTGACAGAAGAAGGTAACAAGCCAGCAGAATTGCGATCAGCGAAGCTCATATGTCTAGCGATTTGCCTGACAGTCGGCATGACAGCACCGTCCAATCGTTACTGTAGGCCAGTATCGGCATACCGTCAAGCTTGACAACCGGCCTGAGTCATGCTTAAATCCCCAGGTCCGTTTCCGCAAATAGTGATAACTGCCTGTGACCGAATGGCGAGCAGTGCTCCAGGAGGCGAGCGTCCGTGACCCGCTATCTTGTCCGAAGAGTGCTCTACACCTTTGTTCTCCTGCTTCTTGTGTCGATCGTGTCGTTTATGGTCATTCAGCTTCCGCCCGGTGACTTTTTATCAACCTATATAGCTTCGAGACAGGAGATGGACGCGGAAGTGAGCCGCGAGGAGATTGCGGCCATGCGGGCGGCGTACGGGCTGGATCGGCCCGTCTACGTTCAGTATTTCCGCTGGATCAGCTCCGCGCTTCGAGGGAACTTCGGGATTTCTTTTCAGTACAACCGTCCGGTAGCTGCGCTTATTGGTGAACGTCTTGCCCTGACGGTCACGATCAGTTTGATCACCCTCCTGTTCACGTACGCCGTCGCGATTCCCATCGGGATATATTCTGCCACGCGACAGTACTCCATTGGTGACTACGCTGCGACCGTGGTCGGATTCGTCGGCCTTGCCGTACCTAACTTCCTGCTGGCATTGATCCTGATGTTTGTCTCCTATCGCTACCTCGGTATGAGCGTGGGCGGACTTTTCTCGCCTGAGTACCTGCGGGCAGCGTGGAGTTGGGGGAAGGTCTGGGACCTCATCAAACACCTCCCGATTCCGGTCATCGTCATTGGCACCGCCGGCACGGCGAGCATAATCCGGGTGATGCGTGCAACGCTTCTCGACGAGCTGTCCAAACAGTACGTCATAACCGCCCGAACCAAGGGTGTGGACGAGCGGACTATCCTGTTCAAGTACCCAGTACGAATTGCCCTGAACCCGATCGTCAGTACGATCGGTTGGGTCCTGCCGGCGATCGTGTCGGGCGAGACGATCGTCGCGCTCGTACTTGATCTACCGACCGTTGGACCGTTGCTGCTCCAGGGGCTCCTGAGTCAGGACATGTATCTTTCCGCATCCATTCTCATGCTGCTCAGCGCACTGACGATCCTCGGCATGTTCATCTCCGACATATTGCTCGCAGCGCTTGATCCAAGGATTCGATATGACTGACGAATCGAAAGTGCTCACAACGGCAGAAGAGGCAACGCAGGAAGAATCGTACTACATGGCATCCCAGTGGGTGCTGATTAGAAGAAAGTTCTTCAAGCACAAACTTGCCATTGCTGGACTGGTAGTGATTGCCTTCATGTACCTGGTGGGGATCTTCTGTGGGTTTCTCGCTCCGTACACTCCCACACAACGCTTCTCGGACTACATCTACAGCCCACCGATGCGCGTCCGGTTCTTCGACCAGGATGGACGGTTCTACCCCGGTGGGTTCGTCTATGGGTACCGCGGAACCCTCGATCGCGCGACGTTCAGACGCGTCTACGAGGACGATACCTCAGAAGTCTACCCAATCCGTTACTTCACCCGGGGGACACCGTATCGTTTCTGGGGTCTCGTCGAGACCGATATCCACCTGTTCGGTGTCGAACCCGGGGGAGTAATCTTCCTGTTCGGAACCGACAGCATGGGCCGTGACCTGTTCACCCGGAATCTGTACGCCGCGCGGCTCTCGTTGTCAGTCGGGTTGATTGGCGTGTTGATCGCATTCGTCCTGGGGTGCATATTCGGGGGACTCGCAGGCTACTATGGCGGCTACGTGGATATGGTTATCCAACGGCTGATCGAGTTCTTGCTGGCGATTCCGCAGATACCGTTCTGGCTCGCGCTTGCAGCAGCCCTGCCGCCGGACTGGCCGATAGTGCGGGTCTACTTCGGGATCACCATCGTGCTCGCGACGATGGCGTGGACCGGACAGGCTCGCGTCGTGCGAGGCAAGTTGCTCCAGGTGAGGAAGGAGGACTTCGTGATGGCTGCACGGATCGCGGGCATGACGGACGCCGGGATCATCGCCAAACATCTCCTGCCTTCGTTCATGAGCTACCTCATTGTGAACATGACGCTGCGCATTCCCACGATGATTCTTGGGGAGACGGCGCTGAGCTTCATTGGGGTTGGATTACGAGCGCCTGCGGTCAGCTGGGGAGTGTTGCTCCAGAGCGCACAGAGCGTACAGACGGTCGCGCTTCATCCGTGGCTGCTCCTACCGGCGCTCTTCGTAATTGTTGCGGTGCTTGCGATCAACTTTCTGGGCGACGGGTTGCGCGACGCTGCCGATCCGTACAAGTGAGCCGGGACGCGAAACGAGGGGAGATTTTGAGTAGCGTTATAGAAGTGAACAACCTGCGTACCTACTTCAACCTCGATGACGGAGTTCTGAAGGCTGTCGATGGTGTGAGCTTCGACGTCGCCTCAAAGCGTACGCTCGGTATCATCGGCGAAAGTGGTTGCGGTAAGAGCGTCACCGCGCAGAGTATCCTCCGGATCGTCCCCAATCCAGGGCAGATCGTCGGAGGACAGATCCTCTTGCAGACCGATGAGGAGGAGCCGGTCGACCTCACGGCACTCGATCAGAGTGGCGAAAGAATGCGCTCGATCCGAGGCAGGCATATATCGATGATCTTCCAGGAGCCCATGACCAGCCTATCGCCGGTCCACACAATCGGCAACCAGATCATGGAGGCGATTCTGCTGCACCGGACGCCGAACGACCGGGAAGCCAGGGAGATAACGCTTGAGATGCTCGAACGAGTGGGAATCAGTAATCCCAGACAGAGAATAGATGAGTATCCGCACCAGTTCTCCGGTGGGATGCGGCAGCGAGCGATGATCGCGATGGCATTGTCGTGCCGTCCAACACTGCTGATCGCCGACGAGCCGACCACCGCGCTCGACGTGACAGTCCAGGCACAGATACTCGAGTTGATGCGCGAATTGCAGGATCTGTACGGGATGAGCATACTCTACATCACGCATGATCTTGGCGTCATCGCCGAGATTGCCGACGAGGTCGCGGTGATGTACCTGGGCCGTGTCGTGGAACAAGGGACTACCCGGCAGATCTTCCACTCTCCGCTCCATCCCTACACGCGCGGGCTTCTGAAAAGTATACCGATGCTCGGACGGAAGGCCCGCGTTCGTCTGGATGCCATAAGCGGAACTGTCCCGATACCAATCAACCCACCATGGCGGTGCGGTTTCTGGAATCGGTGCCCGGACCGGAAGGCCGGACATTGCGATGTGGCAGTGCCCGCTCTGGTCGACATGGGTGACGGGCACAGGGTTCGATGCTTCCTGCACAGTGAAGGACAGGAGTCGAGACCGACTGAGACTTCGAAGCAGCTTCGCAAGACACGTCGACGGAGGTCTGCAGGGGCGCCGCATGAAGAACCGCTAGCCGAGGGAAGCCAGCTATGAGCGCCGAAGTGAACGCAGCGCCGACTACCGGTCAGGATCAGCGACTTCTGCAGGTAGAGCACCTGAGGAAGTTCTTCCCGATCGAGAAGGGCTTCATGAGGAAGGTGCTCGGTCATGTGAAAGCTGTCGACGACGTCAGCCTCTTCATCAACCGCGGCGAGACTCTCGGGGTTGTGGGAGAGAGCGGTTGCGGCAAGACCACACTTGGTCGGTGTATTCTGCGTGCGATCGAGCCCACCGACGGCAGAGTAACGTTCAGGCTGAATGGAGGCGAAGAGGTGGATGTCACCTCACTCGACAATCGAGAGCTTCGCCGCATTCGACGGCATGCCCAGATGATCTTTCAGGATCCCTACAGTTCGCTCGATCCACGTATGACGATCCTGGATATCGTCGGTGAGCCACTGCGGGTCAGCGGGCTTGCATCCGGAGACGGGCTGAAGGATCGGGTTCGCTATCTGATGGGGGTGGTCGGACTCGAGGTCAAGCACCTCAACCGTTACCCTCACGCGTTCAGCGGCGGCCAGCGGCAGCGGATCGGCATCGCTCGGGCGTTGTCCACGAATCCACAGCTGATCGTCTGCGACGAGGCGGTGAGCGCTCTCGACGTCTCCATCCAGGCGCAGATTCTGAATCTGCTGCAGGATCTGCAGCAGGAGTTCCACTTGACCTATATGTTCATCGCGCACAACCTGAGCGTGGTCGAACACATCAGCGACCGGGTGATGGTCATGTACGTGGGCAAAACCGTGGAGATGGCCCGTACTGAAGAGCTATTCGTCAACCCCAAGCATCCGTACACCGAGGCCCTGCTCTCTGCCGTTCCGCGTCCCGATCCGGATTGGAGAACGAACCGAATCGTACTGCCCGGCGAGGTAGCGAACCCCGCTGCAGTACCCTCCGGCTGCCCGTTCCATCCCCGGTGCGGGCATGCGACCGACCGTTGCCGGACTGAAGTACCTCAATGGCGCGAGGTCTCGCCGGACCACTACGCTGCGTGTCACTATTCGGATGAGCTCTCGCTCAAGGGCGTGGAATAGTCCCGCTCCATCCATTTCAGCTGTTCCCACCACTCGGGTGCGGTGTTCTTCTGCGGCTTGCCGGGCGTGCTTCGACCGTTCACAACGTACTCAGCAAGAAGGGCCCTGAGCTCATCGACGACCTCAGGGTGCTCATCTACGAGATTCCGCCGCTCTCCTACGTCTGACTCCAGGTCGTAGAGCTGGAACTCCGGCGAGCCCGGAGGCTCCTCGCCCGGTCGCGGCTCGCTCCACCCGCCGGATCCCGGACAGAGCTCGAGCTTCCACCTGCCCTTGCGAAGCGAGAAGGATCCGTCGATGGAATGGTGTACCGTTGCCTCCCGCAAGGAAGCATCGCCCGCCGACTCCATCCAGAGTGGCAGATTGCTGACGCTGTCTTCGCCCGCCTCGTCCGGGACGAATGTCCCGGTAACTTCCGCCATGGTCGCGTAGAGATCCGCGAGACACACTGTCTGGTCGCAGCGGCTGCCGGCCCGTATCTGAGCGGGCCAGCGAACGAGGAGTGGAATCCGGTGCCCACCTTCGTAGATGTCGGCCTTGGCGCCACGAAAGACATAGCTAGGGTTGTGATCGTACCGGGCAAGCGCCTTGAAGTCGGCCATTGGTGAACAACCGTTATCGCTCGTAAAGACAAAGATGGTGTCCTCCGCGATGCCTTTTTCCTCGAGCCCGGAGGTCAGTTGGGCGACCACGTCGTCACACATCAGCACGAAGTCGCCGTAGGCCGTGGTCCCACTCTTGCCGACAAAGTCACCCACCGGGAGTATTGGGGTGTGTGGCGCTGGCAGCGCGAAGTAGAGAAAGAAAGGCTCGTCGGCCCACGCATCGATGATCTCAAGCGCCTTCTTCGTCAGGCGTGGAAGGACTTCATCGTGCCGAAATCCCGGCGCGGTGGGACCCTCACGCCATACCTGCTGGCCGGTATTCTCGGAGTCGTGATCCGGGACTTCGGTTGCCCTTTCGTTCTCTATGTACACATACGGCGGCATATCCAGAGAGGCGGCAATGCCGTAGAAATAGTCGAAGCCACGCGTTACCGGCCCGTTTGAGATAGGGCGGTCGAATTCGACGCCCTCCGTGTGACCGAACTGAGGCGCCTCTGGAACCGTTCTGCTGCGGGCCCAGTCCATACCCAAGTGCCACTTGCCGATGCAGGCGGTCCGGTACCCTGCCTCGCGTAGCATTGAGCCGACCGTCGATCGTCCATCCTCGATCAACGGTGGCGAGTATCCGCCCATGACCGACTGCTTGAGCCGCGATCGCCAATTGTACCGTCCAGTCAGGATCGAGTACCTCGAGGGTGTACACACTGCAGAGGACGCATGCGCATCGGTGAAACTCATTCCTTCGGCGGCAAGACGATCGAACGCTGGAGTCCGCCATGCGGCGCGCTCGTTGAGACACGAGACGTCGCCATAGCCCAGATCATCCGCAAGGACATAGATCAGGTTCGGCCGCTTCTTCATGGCCCGAGCCTACTACGTTGGTTGGGGATTGTACATGTCTGCGCCGACGGCTTGGAGGGCCGTCGGTGGTGTAGCTCCACTTGACGAAAACCTGCGCGCCCAGGAGAATACCCAGGATCTCACGTCACGGAGAAAGGAACTATGATGCACTCAAAACCCAACATCGTGTACTTCTTCGTCGACGACATGGGCTACGGTGATGCTTCGTGCCTGAACCCGGACGGGATGATCAAGACGCCGAATATCGACCGGTTCGCCACAGAGGGCATGGTCTTCACCGATGCTCATTCCAGTTCGGCGGTGTGCTCGCCGTCGCGTTACAGCGTGCTTACCGGGCGCTACAACTGGCGGTCCACGCTGCAGAGAGGAATCGTCGGCGTCTATGGGGATCCGTTGATCGCGGGAACCCGGTTGACCGTACCCGGATTTCTCAAGACGCACGGGTACCACACGGCGTGCATCGGCAAGTGGCATCTGGGACAGGGGTGGGACTTCGAGGCGACACCGGAGGACTTCCGCCCGGAAGTCCCGGCCTTCACCCAACCCGACAGGCTCCCCGAGGATCTCGAAGCGACTTCAGCGCAGAAGGCTCTCTGGCGCGAGGCCTTCTCGAAGCCGACGACCGGCGGGCCTACCAAGCGCGGGTTCGACTACTACTTTGGCGTGGACGTTCCCAACTGGCCCCCATACTGTTTCATCGAAAACGATCGGACGGTAGGTATCCCGTCGGAGTTCATCCCGGAGCGTCTGATGGCTCAGAATCTGGCGAGCTGGCGTGGCCCCGCCATGCCCTACTGGCACTTCGAGCAGCTCCTGCCAACCTGGGCGAAGAAGGCGGATGACTACATCGGCGAACGGGCCGCCGCGGAAGAGCCGTTCTTTCTCTATCTGCCTATGACGTCTCCGCACACGCCGCTATCGGTCAACAAGGAGTTCATTGGCCGAAGTGGACTCGCCAATCTTTACGCCGATCTGGTCATTGAGACCGACGATGTGTTCGGACGCGTCCTCGACTCCCTCGAGAGGCACGGGGTTGCCGACAATACCCTCGTCGTCTTCACCAGCGATAACGGCTGCGCGCACTACGTTGGAGCGAAGGAAGATGGCCGGGGCAACTACGAGTCGGCAATGGAACCGCAGGGCCACTTCCCCAGCGGCCCGTACAGAGGCTACAAGTCCGATGCCTGGGACGGCGGACACCGTATCCCCTGTATCGCCCGGTGGCCGGGAGCCATCGAACCCGGCAGCATCTGTGGCCAACTGGTCTGTCTTTCGGATCTGATGGCTACCTGTGCCGATATCGTCGGCGACGCTCTGCCCGACAGCGCCGGCGAAGACAGCTTCAGCATGCTGTCTCTGTTCCGGCATCCCGACGAGCCGGTTCGCGACCATGTCGTGCATCATTCGATCGACGGCAAGTTTGCGATCCGTGACGGGGAGTGGAAACTGGTGCTGTGTCCCGGTTCAGGAGGATGGACCCACCCTGACCGCGAGGCGGCGGAACAGGGTCTGCCGCTCGTGCAACTCTATGATTTGCACGCCGACCCCGGGGAGACTACGAACCTCCATGCGCAGGAACCGGACCGAGTCAAAGCCATGCTCGCTCGTCTGAAGAAGCTCGTCGCCGACGGCCGCAGCACGCCGGGACGGGCGCAACAGAACGACGTGCCCGTCGATATCTGGAAGCTCGAGACGATGCCGGCGATCGATCCTCGCGTGTTGGACGATTATTGAACAACCGTCGGAGCGGCCGGTGAAGCCGGAGGCCTTTCGAGCTTCCGGGTAACTGGACGCACGAATGGAGCTTCGCGTGTCGCGGCTGCTTGACACCGGACCGGCGCCTTAATACGGTGGCGATGCCGACTGGAGGAGCGATGAACGATCCGGTGTACGAGAGTTACATGGGGCTCGGACCGAAGCGCATGACGCACTGGGAGCACTGGTCGAACCCCGACGCAGAGAGCTATCTCACCGGGATCGATTACTATGCTCATCCTCGGCGATGCCGACTGAAGCTCAGCGAGCTGTATCCGCAACTGCGGCTACCGGTCCCCGAGACCGACGATCCGCGGCCCCGCCCGGAGGAGCAAAAGGACCTGGGCAAGGGCCGCTGGGGCGACTCGTATCGGGATCACTGGCAGCAGGACATCGCATCGCACCGGTTCCCCGATCACGAGACGATGCTCCGGTTCAGCCCGCTCGAACAGGGTGACTTCACCGGGTGGCAGGTCGTGGTGGACGGTGACTTCCGGTCCGAACAGGTTGTCTACGAGCGGTACCGCAAAAACTACCCGGCGGAGTGGGGGGACAAGGCTCCGGAGGGCTCACCTGCCTCGGTCGGGTTCTACAACACGATGTTTATGTGGCCGCTCCTCGTCTTCGGGTACGAGCCGTTTCTCAGCATCTGCCTCGAGCCGGAGTTCGACCGGATCATGGAGGAGTTCGCGGAGATCAACCGGAGGGTCTTCCGCGCCTTTGCGCGGCTCCCGGTCAACTTCGTCATCTGTCATGACGACATCGTGCTCTCGAGCGGACCGGTGTGCAGTCCCGCCTGGATGCGCAAGCACATCTTCCCTCGCTACGAGGAGTTCTGGTCGATCCTGAAGGATGCCGGCAAGCAGGTCATCTTCATGGTTGACGGATGCGTGAACGCCTTCGTCGATGACGTGATGTCGTGCGGCGCCCGAGGCATCATCAGCGAGCCGTATACGGACTACAGATCGATCGCCCGCCGCTATGAGAACTGCTTCATCGCCGGCGAGGGTGACAATCGTATCCTCATGCGCAACGACCGCGACGAGATCGAGCGGATGGTACGTTCCATGGTGGAAACGGGCCGAATGTCCGGAGGCTACATGATGTGCATCGGCAACCACATTCCGTTCAACGTCCCCGGTGAGGCCATCAAGACGTATCTCGATTTATCGGAGGAGCTCGCCTGGAGGTGATCTCCGGGCTCTTCTTTCTCACCGATCCATGCCAATGTCGCCCAGTCTGCCCCTGCGCGCGACGGCATCGCCACCGGTGCGGGCACCGACGCACTCGAGAGGCTGGTTCCGCGCGATCCGTTCGCCCGCTTCCGGTCCGTCTCCCTGCTTCCCCGAGTCGTGCCGCGCTTGCTTTTGCCATCAGTGTATCCGGCTGCACGTCATGCACCGACGCTTCGACCGCGCATAGCACCTTCGCGATAGCCTCGCGGTTGTGCTCGAGCCACACCTACCTCGTCTGGAACTTTTCGTGCAGGCACCCCTCGGCAAACGCCCTCCGAAGCGATTCCCGGTCAACGGAGCTGCCGCACTCCTCTGCGGACCTTTCGAGACATCTCGTGCAGAAACATGCGGCGCGTACCGGCATGTGACGAAGGCGCCTGAAGTCGTCATCGGTCCAGATGAAGTCAGGTTCTGCCGACGCAACGCAGACGTCCCGGCGGCATATCCTTTCCATGGTGCCTGACGAGGAGGGGCAGCGAGATCCTCGTGGAACCAGTACTCCGCCGACACGCGTAACGCCCGGTCAACCGTGACTGGCATGGGACCTATGGAGAGGCCGGATAGTAGTGGGCGAAGAACTCCTGCTCTGTTCCCGCGTAGTCTGCCGACGTGACAGCCCCGAAGGTCTTCTGGTCTCCCGTGGCATAGTACACGCTCACCACGGGACGGCCATTGGTGGAATGCTCCATGAGGTCGGCATCGCTCGCATTGATGTGCTCTGGACCCACCGGAGCGAGTACCGGGTTGAGGGGACTCTGTTCCCAGTTCACCAGATCCGAGGATCTGGTAAGGTAGGTCTCGAACCACCAGCGGGGTTTCAGATGCTCAAGGTACAGCATGTAGAACATCCCATCCACGTACCTGATGGTGGGACACGCCGTGTACCGGTCCGTTCCGTACACCGGTCCGGATATCCGTGACCATGCCATCAAGTCCTGGGATTCTGCGAAGTAGATGGTAAACGGCGGGTAATGAGTATCCCGGCTCTCGTACGCCATGACGTACCGATCACCGGCGCGGCACACGCTCTGGTTGAACAGCTCTTCTCCCTCCAGCGCCACGAGAACGCTGGAGGGTTCCCAGTGCTCCAGATCACGGCTCCTGAAACAGTCGATTCGGTCAGAGCCGCGGCTATCGTTCGGGATCGCATAGACATAGACTGTCTCGTCGTCAACGAACGCGCTTGCCAGGCCGTACCCCTCGGCGAATGCAGTCACCACTTCCGAACTCGCCACATCCTCGATCCACAGACACCTACCTTCATACGGATTCGCCGGCGCTTTGCCGTGGGCACTTCCGAGTATGCATCGTCGGCCGGCGAACACGAACGGCGTCATCTCGAGAAAGTCGGTAGACTCAACGCCACTCCGGACGAGACGGCCATTGGTAGCGAAGGCCTTTCCCGCCAGACCATTCTCCCTATACTGAACACGACCCATAGCCATCACCCCTTCCACTCGACCCTATCACACATCCGGTTCCTCCGCCACGCTCCCGGAGTCATCGCAGCAATATCCGGCTGGAACCCAGCGATAGTAGCTTGACTTGCCGTGTCCCTTCAGCGGGAGCTGTTCTTGCGTACCAAGCGTCTGTCCGCGCTATACTTCGCTCGTGTGGGGGGGCGCGGCGCACCGTTAGAGGCGAACATGCGCCTCTGTTAGTCCGATTTCGAAATTGCTCTTGGGCGGGCACCCCAAAGGTACAACGTTAGGCTATTGGAAGGTCGATGGGTGCAAATTGCTCCACGACAGGACAGCACCAGGCACGCCTGGCCAACGTTGTATCCTTGAGCGGCCATCGTCTCGGCTGAAAGCCATGGACTTGCAGTGAACCTCGGGCACAGGAAGAGAGCTGTTCAAGGCCGACTCCTATCGAAAGCCGGCGCCTCACGAGGCGCCGGCTTTGCTGTTGCTCTTCGAGTCCGAGCATCTCCCAGGAGTTACGGGATCCGCGGGTACCGGCGATCACCCATAAGCCACTGATGACCACCGTTGTAGTATTCGAGCACGCGGTCGAGATTGCCCATGCGGTTTATCTGCGCGACGAACTGGTCAAACTCTTCCATGGACCTCGCACCAGTGATGAACTTCAGCTGTTCTTCTTCGATGAAAGTGTTGATAGGCGTCATGATTCTGGCAATCTCTGCGTTCTGCTCAGGCGTCATGAGCGGCCGTGACCAGTTCCAGATCGGGACCATCTCGCCGCGCTGGAGACGACGAACATCTTCCACGGCGGGAGCGTGTGCGGCGCTTTCCGGAGGCATAGCACTGGCGAACCAGTTTCCGTACCGGTCGTCGAACTTGATGTAGCGCACGTCCCAGAAATTGCCCACTCCCAGGTCTCGTCTGCCTGCGGCATCGTAGGTATCGAGGAATCGCGGAGCTCCGTCAGGACCGATGTCATAGGTAAGCCCTTCGATCCCCCAGGTGAAAAGCATGTAGCTCTCGAAGGACATGATGTTATCTACGTACGAAGCGAGCACTTCGGGCATCTTGACATCGCGTGGCGACATATAGCCCCAATTGCCCACCGCGTCATGCGGCACCGTGATATGGTAGTAAGTGTGCCCCCGATGGGACGGCGGTCTCATCCCGACAACCGGAGGTTCCTCACCGTGTTCGCCCCATTTGTTCTCGAGCTCGAAGTAGTACCAGTAGATGAAGGCGTAGTTGCCAGCCTCCAGGAGCTCGTTCACCCGTTCGTCCTCCACGCCCACGGCAATGGCATCCGGGTTGAACGCATCGGCCTGGTAGAGTTCATGCAGGTACTCAAGGAGCAGACGGTAGTCCGGGTTCATCGTCGGATGGTGAATCCACTCACCGCGATCCGTATCGTAGGCGATCCCTTGCCGCACGTTCGCCGGCCGCACGTTCATCGCACTGCCAAAGGCGTTCAGCACGTAGCCCATGCCCCAGTACGAGAGATAGCCGTCGACTCCCGGAACGCGCTCTTTGATCGTCTTGATCTGCTCGATCATTTCCTCCATCGTTTCCGGCGGTCCCGGGATTCCCGCGCGCTCGAGTACCACGGGATTGTAGAACCACCCCTCCCCAATGTACTCGGCGTTGGCCAGGTCGTTTATTGCGAACCGCTCGCCGTCTTCTGTCACTACGTGGTTGAAGTGTGGGTACTCCTCTGCATAGCGCTCAACATTGGGCATCCGATCGAGGAACTGGTTCCAGTCCAGGAACATCCCGAGATCTCCAAGCTCGAACGCCTTGGTGACCGAGTCACGCGCCCAGACGATGTCCGGCAGGTCGCCGGAGCTCATGTAGAGGGTTAGCTTTGTGTCGTAGTCGCCCCACGGCGCAGTCTCCCACTCAACTCGCGCATTGCCGGTTCCCTGCAGATACTCTGCATAGACGGGCGTCGAGGGATCGTTCACCATCCCAAGATCGGCACCGAATCCGCTCCACACGATCTCCGAGCCGGTCCATGGAAGCAGTGGACCGGCTGGAAGCTCGGTCACGGAGGCCTCCTGCCGACCTCCTGCTAGAGCCGCGGCACCGAACCCGACGAGAAGTATCGCTGCCAAAAATAGAAAAAGGATGCGTTTGGACATATCGTCCTCCTTGGTATTGGTTCGAGTCGCCCGCCGCAACGCGACGCTTCACGCGACTCGACCGAAACACCGGCTATGCTTTGATCGCACCGATCAGAAGCCCCTTGGTGAAGTACTTCTGCAGGAACGGGTAGACGCACAGGATCGGTGTAATCGTGATCATCACCGCAGCCGCCTGCACCGTTCGGCTGCTAATATTGCGCATCGCCTCGATTATGTGCATGTTGTCCAGATCGCGTAAGTCCACGAGAATCAGGATGCGTCGGAGAAAGAGTTGAACCGGCTGTTTGCTCTCACTGCGCAAAAAGATGAGCGGATTGAAGAAATCGTTCCAGAAAGCGACGACTGTGAAGAGCGTGAATGTCGCCAACAACGGCTTGGAGAGCGGCAGCACAATGCGCGCGAGTACAGTGAAGTGGCCAGCGCCGTCAATGTGCGCAGACTCTCGCAGCGAATCTGGTATCGTCGCGAAAAAGGTCCGGAATATGAAGACGTTCCACGCCTGCACGGCCGGCGGGATGACCAGCGCCCACATAGTGTCGATGAGTCGAAGTCTGAGCACGACGAGGTAGAACGGGATCAGCCCGCCGCCGAAAAACATCGTGACGGCGAGGATGATGGTGACGAGCGTACGACCGCGGAAATCGCGGAATGTCAACGGGTACGCAAGGAGCGAGGTGCAGGTGAGCATCAGAATCGTGCCTGTCACGGCGTAGTTGACCGTGTTGAGGTAGTACCGCATGATCCGTCCGTCCGACAGGAGCGTGGCGTACGAATCCGTCGAGAATCCGGCCGGCCACAGGCCGATTCGCTGGTGGCGTAGCGCAGCGGCATCGCTGAACGAAACGGCGACTGTTCTGAGAATGGGATACAGGAACGCTATACTGACGGCGACGAAGAAGAGAGTGTTCGCGACGTCAAATAGGTCAAATCGTCGGGATAATCTCATTCGTGCTCCATGGTAGGCTCTACCACAGCGACGACTCTCCAACCGTCTTCGCTAGCCTGTTGGTGACGATCAGGAAGACGAGCGAAATGACCGCCATGAAGAGTCCTACGGCGGCCGCGTAGCTGAAGTTCGGGCTCGGGCTCTCGAGCCCCACCCGGTAGACATAGGTCTGAACTACGTCCGCCGTCTCATAGTTGAACGGGCTGTACATGAGTAGGACCCGCTGGAAATCGTTCCCGAGTATGCCCCCGACCGCCAAGATGAAAAGAATTGTGATCGTGGGTAGAATCGACGGCAGGGTGATGTGCCATATCTGTGCGAAACGGTTGGCGCCGTCCATAACGGCAGACTCGTAGAGCTCGGGGTTGATGCCAGCAATGGCCGCAAGATAGAGAATCGAGCCGAAGCCAACTCCCTGCCAGATCACGGAAGTAATGTAGAGCGGGCGAAACCACTCGGGCCGAGCGAAGAAGTGGATCCTCGCACCGCCCAAGCTCTCGATCATGTCGTTGATGACGCCATCGCTCATGCTGGTGAGCTGTCGCAACAGGCCAATCACCACGACAATGGAAAGGAAGTGAGGCATGTAGGATATCGTCTGGACGACCCGCTTGAAGGTATGCACTCGCAGCTCGTTGAGCAGTATGGCGAAGACAATGGGCGCAGGAAATCCGATGATGAGCGTATAGAGACCGAGCAGGAACGTGTTGCGGATGAGCCGGACAAAGTACGGATCGTTGAAGAAGTTCACAAAATGGGCGAAACCGACCCATCTGCTTGCGGCGATTCCGACGGCCGGATGGAAATGCTGGAAGCTAATGATCAGACCGTACATCGGCAGGTAACGAAAGACGAGTAGCACGAGCAGGCCCGGAACGAGCATCGCGTACAGAGCCTTGTTCACGGCGAAATATCGACCGAAGGACTTCCGTCGGTGAACGATGGTCTGTTCCACGGACGTTTCAGTCATGGTTGCGCGCATCCTACTACGCGAGCCGGCATCTGTCAACAAGTATTTGCACACGCTTGCGCAAGTACTTGCGCTCTGGCCGAAAGTACTCCATAGTAGAAGGAAAGACAATGCGATTCGACAAGAGCATTGGTATCAGATCGATAGCGCAGGCTGCAGGCGTGTCCGCCAGCACCGTGTCGCGGGTACTCCGCAATAAGGGGGAGATCTCACCGCAGACTCGCGAACGCATCGAAAGAATCGCCGGCGAGTTGGGTTACCGGCCGAACCTCGCGGTACGAACCATGCAGACTGGGCGGTCGGGAATTGTTGGGGTTCTTCTTGATATCACCGACGACCCTTTGTTCCGCGGCAGGGTGCTCGCTGGAATCCACAACGCCCTTATACCCGCCGACTATCTGCCCATCATTGTCTGGCCAAGGCATGACGATGCTCGGTACCATGATGCCGCACAGGTACACCGCCTCGTGGACCAACGCGTGGATGGGATCATCATGTGCAGTGACGATCTCTCAGAGTCCTTCTACACTTACATCGACCATCTGTCCATCCCGGTGGTCCTGGTCGACCGGGCGGTCGAAGCGGTCCACCGCGACGCGGTCGTCACAGACAATGCGCTCGGGGCTCGCCTGGCGGCTGATCATCTGTTGGGGCTCGGTCACCGCCACATCTGCTACATGAGCGAGGCTGGAGGGCTGACGGAGGACGGCGGACGCGGCGAGCCGTTCATCTCCCGGGTCAACGATCACGGTGAAGCCCGCTGTACAGTCGTGCGTATATCCCGCGTGCACGGGGGCTACGAGGAGTCCCTTTGTCTTCTGCGCGAGATCGACCGTCCCACCGCGGTCTTCGCCTTCAACGACTACATTGCCTACCATGTCTACCGTGCAGCCCAGGAGTGCCGGCTGCGGGTTCCGGAGGACCTCTCGATCTTCGGCTTCGGCAACCTGCCGAGTATCGTCGGCATTTTTCCGTCTCTGACTACCTTCGAGCAGACCCCCGAGCGGGTAGGCAGGATCGCTTCAGAGCGGATTCTCCAGCGGATCTCCGGCGAGCTGAGCGACCCGCCGGAGACCATCCTGCTGGAGCCGACGATGGTGCACCGGCGATCGACTGGACCTGCCCCGAACCCCTCGCTTCCCGTGTCCGGTGACCATGAACAGGCGCACCGAACTGCAGATCCCGGGCCCGGCAAGTTCCGCACGATACCAGCCAGGTGTCCTGCCGGCCGGGACACCCAGCCTACGGCTTCCGGGAACGTTCAACTCGTGCCGGGTCGCGCGACAAAGTCCGGGCACACTGAGCGTCGCGGACACCGGTGCGGTGTGGCCGATCGCGGAGATATCAAGAGTAGCACGAGTACCGGCACGGACCACTCCCGGCATGTCGATCCAGGTGGGAACCGGACAGGACCGCCGTCGGAAGACGGCTACGAAGCAGCACGAGTCAGCGCGGAAGCCGACGACGCCATCCGCCTGGTTCCATTCGAGCGAACGGATCGAGCCACGATCCAGGTCGTGAAGCCACGCCTCGCTCGGCCGGTAGGCGAGCGAGACGGTGACCGCGGAGGGCTGCTGGTCCGGGGAGACCCGAAGCCGGTGTGATTCGTCGTCGGTGACTCCCGGCCGGACGCCTATGACGACATCCTCGTCGTCGCCGGCGACGTGCCAGCACACGACACCATCTGGAGTGGCGCATGGATCAGACCTGATCTGCCGGTCGTTGATCGTCCGGCCTACGGCCGCAAACACCGCGAGCCACGGCGACTCGTCGGCTCCGGGCACCAACCAGAGCGGCGCGACCCGAAGCGAAGGACCCGAGCCGGCTGCTCCGGTGTGGAGCCGGTAGGCGGGAAGCGCAACGCGCATCGGCCGTGCTGCCTCGCACAGGGCTCGCGAGAGCTCCATACGGAATGCCTGGTGCAGCGCACGGTTGAAATGGCGATGCTTCAGATCGACCGGCGCCTCGGTGGAAAGAAGCGCATCAGGATTGCGTCGCCTCATCGCGGCGGATACCCGATGGCAAGCCGGATGACCAAGGAGTTGACCCACGCGGCGCTCGATCGGGCGGTTCGATGCCGCCGGCCCGAGCCGGGCCGCATCCATCGCTCTTACAGAGGCAGCCAGTACTGTGCTACGAGCTACCAGCGCGCCGTCGTGGCGCTGGGGATGAGACCCTCCATGTCGCGCAAGGGCAAGTGCTACGACAACGCCCCGGTGGAGAGTTTCTCGGGCACACTGAAGGAGGAGTTGGTCTACCACCGTCGCTTTCGGACCAGGATCGAGGCCCAGGCGGCTATCCAGGAACACATCGAGGTGTTCTACAACCGAATGGGTCGTCATCCGGCTCACGGCGATATCGCCCCGTCGATCTTCGCCGAGAACTATCTCTCAGACAGGAAGGCCGCACAAAGTGGCCGTGTCCACGAGTCGTTGTCTCGTGTAGAGGCCGTTCGTTGTCCCGTCGGCGTTGAGGACAACCCAGTCCCGGGCCGATGGTAGTTGCTCGAACAGCTCGCTGTCGTCCGGCACGATGAGCCCTTCCACGTAGAGTGTCACCCGCCGACCCGTCCGGTGCATGGCCTCTACCCCCCCCTGGCCAGCGCGGCCGTCCCGCCAAGGTCCTCTCTGATCTCGTTCCAGCCGTCGGTATGGCGGCGGGGCTGCGGACTAAGCGGCGACCCCTCGTCGCCAAGCGCCGGGACCCGCGATTGCCGGCAGAGGAAGGCGAACTCGATGGTAAGCGCGAGTGTCCGCTGGTAGTGGGTCGGTAGGTCGTCGAACGAGTCCATCGCTGCCGGGGGCATCTCCGCGCCGGCAGGACCGGGCCGGGTCTCGTACTCGTCGCCGCGCTCCTCCATCCAGGCACCGGAGTCCGACTCAGAAGACCGCACCCGCTCCGGCACCGAGTCCGGATGAACGATCGTACGATACCATCCGCCGCACGCCTGCGCAGTCTCGTGCCACGACCCGTCGTATAGCATGAGCACGGTTGTCGGGAAGACGACCGACGCTCCAGGAGCCAGACCCACCTGTGGGAACCATCGGACAACGATGTCCGGTTCGACGAAGAGGATCTCCTTGGCACGAAATTCCGGATCGTCAACGTAGAACCCCAGGAAGCCCGCGGTCGAGCGCTCGTACAGACACCCGAACTGGGCGCTCTGCTGAAACGCATCGCCGTACAGACCGCCGCGATGGCGCCAGATACTGCCCACGTACCCGCCCCGGTTCATCGCGACCATGCTGGCGCCCGCGTCACGCCAAAGGTTGATCCCTTCCCAGCGCGGTAAGTCGGCCATCAGCTCAACCGGGTTGGGACCATCGCTGGCCACGGCAAGCGTCCACCGGCATTCCCTGCCGTTCAGCTCCACGGCCACACGGGCCAGGAGAGCCGAAGCCGGCACGCGGTATTTCAGGGCCGCACGGTCGCCGTCGGCCGAGATCTCTGCGAGCGTACCGGTGACCATCCAGCCGTCTCAGATGGCCGTCGGGTTCGGAGGCTCGCCGCAGGCTCCGCCTTCGGCCCGCGAGCCGAACCGGTACGGCTCGCGGGAACTGCGCCAGACACCGAACGGCGCGCTCGCCTGCGAGTTCGTCACGTACTCGCGCCCTCGCGGCTTGCTCACCAGGCTACTGTGTCTACCGGTCCCGGCGCCAGACCCGATCCGCACATCGTTGTTCTCGAGGCAGACCATCCGTTCGCCCGGGGCTCACCGCACCAGCGACACGCGGTACAGCTCGAGCTGGGCCGGCATGAACCACTTTCCGAACTCGGAGAACGCGTCGTACCTCGCGTCGAATGCCTCCTCTCGCTCCTCGCCCTCCCAGGCGACTCGATGCAGCGATTTCACCGCGCTGCTGATTCGCAAGTAGGCATGGGTGGCAGTATCGGGTGAGTTATTCATCAACAGGATATAGGGGACGCCGCCCGGCGCGGTGAAGCGGGAGTAGATAAACGGTGTCTGCGCGAAAACCGCACGCACGATGTCGTCGCCTGCCGCTAGTGACGGCCATCCTCCAAAGGAACGACCTGCGTGTCTGGTCTCGACATGAGAGAGTTCCATCAGCTTCGGACCGACGCTCTTGTTGAACGTACGGTTGACCCTGCTCAGCCACTCAAACGACTGGCTGCGTTCCCAGTGTTCGTCCACGGGCGCTCCGTGGTAATCTCCACCGCCCTCGCGAAGGTAGAAGACGAACCAGAGCACTCCCTGCATGCCGTGAGCCGCAGCGGCGTGAAGCTGCCACCGGTACTCATGCTCGTTCGGGGCCTTGTAGTCGTAATGCCCTGCCGACAGCAGCGTCGTCCAGACGGGCACGTTCAGCCTGCGGCCGAGTTCGCGGTAGAAGCGCAGGTTGCGGAAGAACTGATCCCACCCGTGTTGAGCCGGTTTCATCTGGGCGTAGCAGTCGTAGCACAGCTGCCGGATCCCACCTTCGGTGACGTACTTCTCCAGGTGCTCTTCGTAGGTGGACTCCGGACAGTAGATCTCGCGCTCGATCCCAAGCCACCAGGGCAGGAAATTCGAGAAGTGGTGGTGGCGAGGAGCGATTTCGTTCAGGACCTGGAAACTCGCGACGACGTCCGGGTAATCGATCTTCCGGAACAGGTCCGGCTCGTCACCGACGTGAAACCCCATGAGAGAGCCGTAGCCCCCGAACTCCGCCACGGCCACCTCCGCCCGCCGACGGTATTCGTCCCTGCCGTGCGCCGTCATGGAGCGCCACGTGGTGTCTGCATGGCAGTGGATCACGCGGATGCCATGGGATGCGGCCTCCTGGAGGATACCGTGCATATTCTCTCGCGCAGCCTCGGACCCGGGCGAGTACTCGGGACCCATCGCCAGCGTCATACCACAATCGGCCCAGTCGCGAACCGCCTCCGGTCCCTGCCTTTCGGCACTCACGTAGTTCCAGAAGCCGATCGGATAGTTGGTAGCTGCCATAGTGACCTCCCGCAACGCTTGAGTCGCAGTCATGATGGGCCCGTGGCGGATCCGGTACAACCGTACGCCCGTCTACTCAGTCGAACCAGCCGCGCAGGAAATCGGCCTCTGAACCATCGTACTCGGCCTGCGCGAGATGCTCCACGCCCGACTGGTTCCCCCAGGAGTAGGTGATCACCAGCCGGCCGTCATACTCGCAGAAGTCGATGTCCGAGTTGTTGATGTTTTCGGCGCTACGTATCCGGTCCTTGAGGTCCTGCGGCAGGGAGGTGTTCAGCAGTCTCCTGTCCTCCTCTGCGGAAGCCAGCACCGGGTTGCGGGGACTCACCTCCCACTCGACCAGATCGCGCGACCGGACCACGTACTGCTCCCAGCGACCGGGGAGCGCCTCGAGGTAGAAGTTGTAGAAGTAGGGCTCGAGGTACCGCAGGCAGTGCGGCGCGGTGTACCGGTCCCTGGAATAGACGCACTCGGGCGGAGTGAGGGTCCAGGTATGCAGGTCGGCAGATTCTGCAAAACGAGCGGTGAACCGCACCCCGGCCACTTCAGTAGGTTTGCCGACTTCGAACATCAGCACGTACCGGTCGCGGGCCTTGCACATGCTCGTGTTGAACAACCCGTAGCCCGGAAGGTGGAGCGCACTGCGCCGCTCCCAATGCTCCATGTCTCTGGAGATGAACAGGTCGATCCGTTCGCCGTCCCAGACGTCGGTCGCGGTCACCACGAGCGTGTCGCCCTCGGCCATCACGTTCCCCAGGTGATAACCATGAGCGAACGGTGGCGACAGGCGGCCGCTATTCACGTGGACGAATCTGAAGTAGGAGTTGCCGGTCTCGTTGTTCCAGTATCCCGGCCGAACGTACTCGAAGCGGTAGAGCTCGCCGCGATGGACCACGGGAGTCGTCTCTACCATGTCGCAATCGACGGTACCCTGCTTGCGGATCTCCGGTCGCATCATCGCACCTCCGGCGTGACCGTGCTGTTCCGTGCGCAGTGTACCGTGGATCACAGCTCTGCGCTATGGCCGACGCCCGCAGGCAGCATCAGTAGTTCCGTTGTTTCCCGATCGTAGCTTCGCGGTAGCGTTTGGGCCGATCATTCGTGACGATCTCGCGAGGAGAGGCAGTGTCCGGTCTGCCGCAGCCGACGGGCCCAAAGAGATATCGATCTCCCGGGGAAGCGCACACGAGAACAGACCGGCCATCGGCCTCCTCCCGGCAAGCCGCAACGTCGCCCTCGAATAGTTGCGCTCCGTCCGGCCACGGCACGATGAGGCGACACGTCCCGCCGTGGAGACTCGTGATCGAGACGTACACCGGCAACCCGAACGGCTCGCGGCGACTCTCCACCCGGAAGCATCCTGCCGCCAGTAACACGAACTCGGCCGCCCATGAGTCGGGCACCGCGGGGAATACGCGAATCGCGCCCTCGTGACTCTGGAGCAACATTTCCTGGAGCCCAAAGGCGAGAAGCCCGTGCGACTCCAAGCCGGGCTGGGTGAACGGCCAGGCCGGCGTGTCGGTGTGATGCTCCTGCACGCCTTCATCCTGGCTGGCACGGACGTGCACGCCGCGATATTTGGCGCCGCGGTCGTCGAGATAGTCGCGCTGGTGGGTTACGCACGACAGGTCGTTCGCCCATCCGTCGAGAGACGTGGGGCTGTAGCGCGAATGAGTAAACCACCAGTCCAGGTTGAAGAACAGCCCGTTCGGGAAGAGCTGAAGGTTGCGCACCATGGCGTCGACTCGTCGTAGCGCCTCATCGGGGAGGCCGAGTCGCGCGGCGACTGCTACGGTGGGGGTAATGCAGTTCGCGGCCGGCGGATAGGTCAGGACGGTGTTGCATGCAGCCTCAAAAACGACGGACCCCTCGTCCTTCAGGCCGAGGTCGCCGGCAGGCACGACCGGACAGAACAGTGGCCCATGGTTGTGGTTCTCCTTCGCCGGAAGCTCGCGGCCGTCGAGCAAGCCGCTCCCGAGGGTAACTCCGCGCTCGGTGTCACGGTCGTTCAGCGCGTAGGGAGGGAGACGGTCGAGCACGTGACGCCACCGATCGCGGCGCGGCTCGTCGATCTCCAGATCCTCCGACGCAGCGAGCAGTGCGGCGAACAGCGCCCTGATCATCGCAAGATTCGTGACACTATCCGTGAAACGGGGGATTCGGCCCTCCTCGAACCGGTCATATTCCTCGTACGTGCAGGCAAGAGGAAGCTCATAGACCTCCCTGGCCTCGTCCCAGCGAACCCAATCGAGATAGAAGTCGCCAACATCGCGGAGATACGGGTAACCCTGAATGCGTAATCGCTCGCGGTCGCCGGTGAACCGGTAATGCCACCAGAAGAAGAGGGCAATCTGCGAGGCCGGGGTCAGATTGTCTCTCATGTTCTCAGATTGTTCGCCGAGTTGCCGTCCGGCGAAATCGTGCATCTCATTCCATAACATGCCTCCGAACCCACGGCGCTGAGCCAGAGCCCGGCCGTGAGGCATCAGGCGGTGATAGGTGTCAAGGTATGGCGCCAGCAGGTCGCAACGGTCGGCGGCAGGCAAGCACCAATGAGCCATCTGCTGATTCCAGTGATGCGGGTTGACCCAGTTGCGAACGTCGCGGTTCCAGATCCAGAGCGCTCCGTTGAACAGCGGCGGGTAGTGCCCTCGCGCCGAGCTACCCATCAGGTAGTGGTGAAGGTAGTACAGGTTCTCGACGTAGTCCTCGCTCACGTGGAGGAAGGAGCGGTTCCAGTATGAACCCCACCATCGCCTGTGGTCGTCGTAGGCCTCGGGCATCCGTTCAACCGTCGCGATCGCATCGCGCGCCGCGGCGGTTGGATCGTCTGATTCGTGGCTGGTCAGGCAGGCAAGCAGAATCCGGAAATCCTGCACCGCTGAGCCGGCCACTTCCAGTTCTACACGGTGGTCGTGCACAACACGTGCCGCCACCTTCGCGCCGACTATCCGGCAGCGCACGGCAACGCGTACGCCTCGCAATGGTAGCTCGAGGCAGGCGTCCTTGCCGTCCACCCACGCCCTGCACGGACCGAGCCCCATGCCGGCTCCCGCGTGAATCGTGTTGTACCACCAGCCAAACACGCGGCTACCCCATCGCTCGAGCGATACGCGCACGGGAGCCCCGGTTGCGCCTACCGCGTCGCGGTACGCCGCGCGGTGCTCGATGACGGCAACGGGATGCTCGGCGTGAACGTACGCGGTGGTGCCAAAGTCCCCAAAGGCGGTTCGCGCATGCAGGCTCGCGGTCGCGGTTCCCAAGGCGAGACGGCCCTCAAAATGGTTCATCGCAATCCAGTCGTACGGGGCGACGGCGTGCTCGACAAAGAGCCGCCCGCAGGAACGGAGCACCGCCCACCCTTCGTCTCGGCGCTCCGGATCGGGCAGTTCATAGGCGTCGGTATGGTTAATCTGGAAGACCGGGCCTTCGGGGCGGACCCAGAGAGGACCGCCAAGCCTGCCGTTGCCCAGTGGGAGCCCTTCCCACCCCTCGGTCGGTGGCGATTCAAACACCAGATCGTGCCTGCGAAGGTAGGCTGCAACGTCGGTCCCGTGATCCGTCTCTTCATCGCGACGAGACGACTGCAGGTCTTCTTCCACCATCACTCACCTCCGTGCTTCCGGATGCCGGGATGACACCGGCTCAGCCGAGATCCGGACTGTCCCGCAGCTCGACGTCGGTACCGCACTCATGAAGCTCGAACACGACGATGCGGTTCTCTCCCCGCCTGAGCTTGGGCGCCGGTACGTAGAGCGTGCGCTGAGGACCAACGTCCCAGTACCGCCCGAGGTTGAACCCGTTGACCCAGACAACGCCCTTCGTCCAGCCCGGCAACGCGAGAAAGGTGTCGGCCGGAGCGTCCACCGTGAAGCTGCCCCGGTGGAGCGCCGGATCGTTATGAGCCGGCGCCCATGGCCCATAGGCCGGATCGTCGGGATCATCCAGAGGAAGCGGGTAGATGGTCCAGTCGTACAGGAACTGGTTGCCCAGGCGAACGCCGTGCGTGATGCCCTTCCGGTCGTGGAGCTGCGGTCCGTAGTTCACACGGCCCATCGCCTCCACAAGAATGTCCAGCCGGAACGAGCCGGGTCCGAACGCGAGCTCCACTGCGGGCTCGGTGCCGTCGCGATCGATGACGCCCCGGTACTCGCCGTCTACGAAGACGAGCGCCCGGTCGTGCACGTCCTGGAGCACGAGCGGCAACGCTTCACGCGGCCCGCGAACCGTTGTCCGGTAGAGGACGAACCCATAGTTCTGCCCGAGCTGCTCCATCGGCACCGGAGCAGGTTCGCGGATCGGAGTGGACAGACGGTCGAGCTGATCGAACACGCGGGCAGAGGATTCGAGGCGGACGGTGCCGTAGGACCGACGCGGGATTGGGGGCGGCAGCCGAAGCTCGGGCATGTGGACGTATCGCGCGATCACCTCCCGGAAGGCGTGGAACTTCGCGGTGGGCGCGCCTGCCTCGTCGAGCGGAGCGTCGTAGTCGTAGCTCCCCACGTCCGGCTGGTACCGTGAGCCGGTGTGGTTGGCCCCGGCCATGTAGCCGAAGTTGGTGCCGCCATGGAACATGTAGAAATTGACCGACCCGCCGAGCGAGAGCATCCGCTCGAGTTCCTGCGCCGCGTCGTCTGCACTCCGGCTGTGATGCTCCTCGCCCCAGTGGTCGAACCACCCGTTCCAGAACTCGCCGCACATCAACGGACCGTCCGGCTGGTGTTCGCGAAGCTTCGCGAACGCCTCGTCCGTTCGTGAGCCGAAGTTGGCCGTCTTCAACACCCCGGGCAGCGTCCCTCCCTCGAGCATCCATTCGGTGGGGCCGTCGGACGTGAACAGCAGGGCGTCGACTCCTCGCCGCTGCATGCCCTCGGCAAGATGGCGGAGGTACGCACGGTCGTTTCCGTAGCTGCCGTACTCGTTCTCCACCTGCATCGCGACGACCGGGCCGCCGCGGGAGGCTTGGAACGGCACGAGCCGCCGCAGGAGCTCGTCGTAGTAACGGTCGACCGCATCGAGGTACGGCCGGTAGCAGCACCGCAGGCGCATCGCCGGATCGCGGAGCAGCCAGGCGGGGAGTCCACCCAGGTCCCACTCAGAACAGATGTAGGGCCCCGGCCGCACGATCGCCATCAGGCCTACCTCGTGCGCGATCGAAAGGTAACGCTCGATGTCGACGTCGCCGGTGAAGCAGTACTCGCCCGGCTGCGGCTCGTGCAGGTTCCAGGGCACGTAGGTCTCCACGGTGTTGAGCCCCATCTCGCGGAGCTTGATCAGGCGGTCGCGCCAGTACTCGGGTACGACGCGGAAGTAGTGCAAAGCTCCGGAGAGCAGCCGGACGGGCCTGCCGTTCCGCACGAAATCATTGCCTTGGATCGATAGCGTCATGACACCGTCTCCTTTGCCGCACACATTCGCGGCACGTCTATCGCTCGTCCCCGCGGGATAGCAGATCCAGTCTCCATGAGTGGCGACCGGCCCCCACCTCGTATGAACAACTACCCGAATCCGCATATTCCGGACAACCGTCTCGAGCCGTTGACGCCGCGCCCACCGGTGATCCGGGAACCTCAACAAGCGCCGTGACGTTCGGCGGCACGGTAACGGTCAGATCGACCACGCCGTCCACCTGTGACCAGTGCACACAGATGCGGCCACGGATCGAATCGTACTCAACCTGTACCCATGCCAGACCAGGCGGGATCCGGGGGCGAATGAGGACCCGCCGGAAGCCCGGTGCGGATGGATCCGGGTGGATCCCTCCCAACGATTGATAGAACCACTTCCCCACGCTGCACCAGCCCGGATGCGGAATCATGCCGCCGGTGAAGAACTCAGGCAGCACCGTCAGCGGCTCGGGTGTTGCGGGGTGGCGCAGCATGCTCGCCCAGCTCGGCGCATCAGGAGCGGTGATGATCCGGTGCGCGATGTCAGGCCGGTCGAGCTTATCAAGGACTTCGAACAGAAACGAGGTGCCGTAGAAACCCGTGTTGAGGTGCCCGCTGCGGGTAGTCAGGATATCGTGGAACAATGCATCGGACGCGGCATGACGTGATTCCGCGGGAACGACGTCACAGGCGAGCGCGACGGCATGACATCCCTGGTCACCGTCCAGATAGAGTCCCGTGCTGGCGTTGAGGAACTCTGGCCGGTTGACCTTCCGGGTGAGTCGCTCGATGATGGCCTGGTAGCGCTGAACGTCGACATCCTCCCCGATCACCCCGGCAAGCTCGGCGGCAATCTGGTGGAGACGGATGATGAACAGCGTGTCGATCAGGTCGCCTCCGCGGTCATCGTACCAGCGCGCGGTGAACCGTCCATGGTCACCCACACAAACTTCGGCTTGGCCGTGGTCCGCCGGCGGTTTCCAGGTGGCATCCAGCTCGTGCTCCGGAGGCGCCGCAAAGGCGAGCCAGTCACGCATAGCCGGGTACATCCAGCGAATCACATCCTGATCCGCGTAGTAACGCCACATGAGCCACGGTACCATGACGGGAGTGCACTGCCCGGCCGGGCTGCTCCAATAGTCCATCGCGACCGGTCCGCCGCTCGTGGAGATATAGCCGTCCGGCCTTCGCGCGTCGAGAAGATCACGAAGCCACTTGGTATAGAAAGCGCCGCTCTCCAACCAGAGGACGGCCGGCTCGAAATTCTGCGGCAACGCTGTTCCGAAACGCTCCTGCCACGAGTCCATGGGCATGCCGCCAAGAAGTAGCGACGACCAGGTCCTGAACGCCGCGTCGTGGATACGGTTCAGCTCCGGATCTGAGCAGACGAAGCGGCCGCTGACGGGAATCGCATTCTGAACTGCAGCGGCCGATACCGACTCCACGACCGGCGCGCCGGAGGCGCCGTACAGAAAGAGCGTAACGTAGCGGAAGGCACGGTGCATGAAGTGCAGCCGCACGGTCTCTCCGGGTTCGCCGCGCAACCGGTACCAGTCGAGGCCGAACAGGCTCACCCAGTCGCCGGCTGCGCCACTGACCTCCACTTCCACCCACCCGCTGACGTGGCGTCCAAAGTCCAGCTCAACCGCCCGGCGAAGCGGAACCTCAGGCAGGTCAGCCGCCTGACGTACGGTGGACTCGAGCCGCTCTCGAAGAAACGGCACGGTGGCGGAGGTACCCCAGTTGCGTACTGCGGCATCACACGAGGCGGCCCGGACCCCGTCCGGACCCAGGACAGGAAGTTCGGCGCTGCGAACCGGCTCCACTCGCTCGAGCACGGCGTTTGGCTGCATCGGCCGTGCGCGCACAGATACCGACAGCGGGGCGATAACGCGTGAGGGCCGCCACGCGGCGTCGTCATAGTCCGGGTGGGTCCACCCGTGTGGCTGGCGAGCTGCGTCGAAGACCTCGCCGCCGAACCCGAAACAGTAGTGCCGGTAGGAGGCAACCGGCCGGAGGCCCGAATGGCTGGTGCGCCAGTGCTCGTCAGTGGCAAGAACGCAGCTCGTGCCGTCCGTAGAGTGAACCAGCAGCTGGGCAAGCAGGGCGGTGCGTATCTCAGGCGGGGCCGGCGACGAAGCGCCATCACGTCGCCACGCTGCACTGCCGGTCCCCATGTCCGCAGCCATCTCCGGATCGCCGAACCATGCGGGGGCGAGCCACACACCCGCGACGTTCTCACCCGGTCTGAGCAGATGCGTAACGTCGATCGCATCGTAATAGACGCAGCGCGGATAGTAGCTGAGCAGCGGAGCCATGGGCGGGTGACCGATCTGCTTTCCGTTGATGAAGCACTCGTATGCCCCAAGCCCACAGATGTAGAGTCGTGCCGAACGGATGGGGCGCTCGAGACGGAACCTCCTGCGCAGGAGCGGCGTCGGCGAATCCGCGGTTAGCCAGCGAGCGATCCACTCGGACGGTCGCATCAGGCCTGTCTCCCACCAGGCGGGGTCAGATGGCGCACCCGGCCGGTCGTCGTTGGCCCACAGATCAACTCGCCACCAGCATCGCTGCGCGCTGTGGAGAGGCGTTCCATCGTAGCGAATGTGCACTGTCTCGTCCGAATCGACACGGCCGGTGTCCCACAGGTCGGCGTCGCCGGCGGACAGCCGCTCACGGTCGCTCGCTACGGTGATGCGGTACGCCTTCTGGCGGGCTCCGGGACCACCGCCTGCGAGTGCCCAACTAAGCCTGGGCTGCAGAGCATCGATCCCGAGGGGGTCTTCCAGGTACTCGCAGCGAAGTCGAACCGGCTTCAGAGGATCGATTGGGGCCATGCCTGCGAACTCCTTTGGTTCAGCTACGGTATACTGTTTCTGACGTGCCCATCAACGGGCGGTTGTGCGCACAGCTCGATCGCACCGGTTTCGCGGTACGGACGGGCTCTCGAGCGCCCGGCAAAGCGACAGACATCGTGACCTTGGCGGTACCCGGTACGCATAGCTGCGTCGGGGGTGAGGGGCAATGGGCACATGACCGTAGAGCCGATGATCGGGCAGCGAGGGCGCAGGTCCGGCCCATAGGAAGACACCGAACAACCAATAGACAGGAGGCCTGCTCTATCCGCGGTGATGCATCGCCCCGGCCACTCTGGTAGAATGCCGGGGAGACGGGGGATCATCCATGCGAATCGCGCCCATCAATGAGGCGGAGGCGATCATCGAGCCGTTCTGGGACGGCGGGTCGAGCGAGCATCCCGGGAACAAGCTGTCGCTCGTCGATCGCTACACGGTGGCGGTCAGCAGCGCGGCGCGCGCCAAGGTAACGCAGGGCTGGTGCGCGGCTGAAGTCAGAATCGACCGTGCGGAGCCGGGCGAGCCGGTCGTGACAATGGAGCGGGACTGTGACCTCTCGGTCGCGGACTACGACGTCTTCCGGGTCTTCGGTTCGCTTCCGAGCTGGGTTCGCATGACCGTGAGCGCGGTCGTGGACGGCGGGGACTGCCTATTGATCGATACCACGGGGCCGGACACGAACGACGAGTTCGACGGACGGTTCAAGGGATCGCGCATGTCGAGGCTCCGGCTGACATTCGCAGTGACCGAGCCGAGACCCGCGGGGGTGAGCCTGATGTGGCTCGGTCTCTCGAACCGTCAGGCGCAGGACCGGATGGAGGCGCGCACGAGCCCCTACACGCCGGACTGGCACGGTTCGCTCGAGACGGAGCCGCGCGACGCGGGACCTGAGATCGGCATCACCTTCGACGATCAGGACCTCGCGGAGCTGCGCGCGAAGATCGCCGGCGGCCCAATGGCGCAGGTCTTCGCAGGCCTGCGTGAGGCGGCGGAACGCCTGCTCGATTCGACCCCGGAGGCCGACATCGGTTACTTCGTGCCGAAGCCGGACCGACGCTGGTGCAGGAACCGCGACATGAAGCGTACGTCCACCGCCGCGGATATGGAGTTCCTCGCCTTCGTGGGGCTCGTCGACGCCAACCCGGCGATGAGCCGCATGGCCGCGCGGATGGCGCTCTCCGCGGCGCACTGCGACACATGGTGAGAGAGCATCATGGGCGTTTTCCCGGGAGCAACGTGGCATCACCGGTCGTTCACGGAGGAGATATACTGCCGCGGCTGCGCCGTGGTTCTCGACTGGGCAGGCGGCTTCCTCACCGGCCATGGCAAACAGATCATCCGCGACGCGATCGTGATGAAGGGGCTCCCGCGGATCGAGTCGGACTTCAAGCGGATGGAGTACATCCGTCACATGAACCAGGGCATCGTCTTCAGCTCCGGGCGCATCTTCGGGCTGTTGGGAGTGCTCCCGACGCACCCTCGCTATCGCGGTCTCATTGAGGAGGCCGAACGCGACCTGCACGAGATGATCGGCAACTACGTGCACCCGGACGGCGGCACGCTTGAGGGGATGGCCTACTGGTGCTATACCTTCGGCACCGTGATGCCGCTCGTGCACGCCCTCGCCCGGCACCACGGGAAGACGCTTGGTGAGTACGCGAGCCCGGACCTGATCCGCACCGGCGACTACGCGCTGGCGATGCGATCGACGGCCGGCGGCGGCGTGACGTACCTGGGGATCAACGACGCACATAACGATACTCCCATCCCGGCCGGGCTCGCGGCGGCGTACAGCCGGCTCTCGGACCGGGCGGAGTGGAACGAGCTCTACGCGGCGCTCCGCGAGACCGGAGAGCTCAGCGCAGATATCTTCCACCTCATCGTCGCGCCGCCGGTCGTCAGCACCGCGACCTCGATCGTCAGACCCCGCTTCGACGTCCTGCCGGACGTGGGACAGGTAAGCACGGTGCGACACGACGAGCGGCTGGGACACGTTCTCTTCCACCTCTGCGGCGGACCGACGTACGGGGGCCACTTCCACGCGGACAAAGGCTCGTTCATCGTCGAGGTGGAGGGCGAGACGCTCGCCTGCGACCGGGGCGTGACGAACTACGACCACCCGGAGACGAGGCTGATCGGGACGGCGGCGCGGCACAACCTGCTCTACCCCGAGCACCCGGACGGGTTCCTGGTCCACCAGCCCGGGCACGCCGCCGGAGCCGTGCTGACGTCGGCCCTGGAAAAGGACGGAGTCACCCTGCTGGCGAGCAACAACACGAACGCCTGGGACAAAGGCCTGTTCACCCTCAACCGGCGCCGGGTCTGTTCCCCGTCAGCCGATCTCTACTTGATCGACGACGAGATCGAGATGGCGCATGAGTGGGCGATGAGCTTCCGCCTCAATTCGCGCTTCGCCATGCGCGACCAGGACGGCGTAGTGTGGGTCGAGGGCACAAAGGCGTACCTCCGGATCGTGCCGCTCAACTGGGAGCCCGTGCAGACCGTCATCGCCGTTGAGGGGATTGACGACCACTACCGGCCGACCAACCTGCTGCGGATGGTCGCGCCCGCCGCGACGGCGCACCGACTGGTAACGGCCGTGGAGGTTGTGCCGGCGGGCGACGCAACCGGGACGTGGCGATTCGAGCGCGACGAGCGGCGGCCAACAGGAGCAGACTTCGCGGTGACAGCGATCCGGAACGGCCTGTCCATGCGTTATGACATCGGCCCGGACTGCGCGCGCGCGATCGTCCCGGGGACTCTTTCGGGACTCTCCCAGGACGACACATGGACGATCGAGGAGGAACCAGACCATGACCAACCGCGATGACTCCTGGCTTGCGGAGCTTGTACGCCATGCTGACCTGGAATACGAAGGAACCGTACCACGGAGCGAGGACGGGTTGCCGATCGGCAACGGAAGGATGGGGACGCTGCTGTGGACCTCGCCCTCCGCACTGAAGATGCAGGTGAACCGAACCGACGTAATCGCGAACGGGCCAGCGACCTCCTCGTTCAACACGCTCCACAGCGGCTACGGTTATGCGTGTGCGTTCGTCGATTTCGACTTCGTGGACTACGGCCCCGATGTCTTCGATGAGAGCATGCGTTGGCATCTCGACGTCTACGACGCGCGCGCGGGTATCCGGTCGAGAGGAGTCGAGATCGACGGATTCGCGGCAGCCCAACGGGATGCGTTTATGTTCCGGATTCGGGATGGCAGGCAGGAACCAACCGGCATCAGCCTGAAGCTGAAGATGCTGCGGTACCCGGAGGTGCTCCACCTCAACCACGTCTCAGTCTCCTCATTCCACCGTGTCGGCGACGTGATTGTCCTGCGCCAGGTGTTCATGGAGGACGACTACTTCTGCGCGTCCGCAGTGGCGCTCGCCGTCGCCGGGCGGCACGGTGTATCACGCATCAACAGCGAGAACAATGGTCGTTCGCCGGTGCTCCCGAACCGACGGTTCCAGGGCGACGTCAACGGTATCCGAAGGGACGCCCACCGGCGCGACAACGCAGTTCGCTCGGACTTTCAGATGGTGGGCTTCGGCGCGGAGTCAGAGACTGAGATGCGACTCTGCCTCGCACCGGGCACGGGGGAGTTCGTGGTCTCCGTGGCGAGTGCCGCGACGTTCGATCGTGACGTAGACGTCGTCGCGCTCGCAGCTCGTGAGGCTCAGAGTGCCGCCGAATCTGGCTATGGAGCGCTGCATGGTGAACACATCGCGTGGTGGCATCGTTTCTGGCGAGATTCCTACGTACGGCTCTGGGGGTTCGATGGCGCGGACGAGATAGAGCAGCACTACACGTACTACTTCTACATCATGGCCTCGTGCTCGCGCGGCAGCGACTTCGCCCCCAACTTCGGCGGTTTGCTGTTCAGCACGCGCGGTGACCTTCGTCATTGGGGTAACATGCAGTGGTGGAGCAATCTCAACCTCATGTACAATGCGGTGCTGCCGTCAGGGCGACGCGAACTGATGGACCCCTTTCTGATGATGTACTCCAACGCGCGGGCCGCATTCGCCGAAGCGGCGCGGCAGCAGTTCGGGGCAGATGGCATCTTCATTGGTGAGACGACTCACGTCCTCGGCCCGGAGAAACTACCGGAGGCCATCGCCGCGGAGCTCCGCGATTTCCTGTTGGGGAGGGGTCCCGACGTCTTCAGCAAGTGCTCAGAGCAGCTGCGGGAGATGGCACTCAGTCGGCACCTGTTCGAATCGAGGTGGCAGTTCCGGTGCAACTACGACCTGGCGCCCCATTTCCCCAGATTCGCGCATGTCACCCATTTCTTCTGCAGCATGGGCTTTTTCGCCTACCAGTACTACCTCTACTACTGCTACACACGCGATCTGGAGTTCCTGGAACGGACAGCGTATCCGATGATTCGAGGGGTTGCCGAGTTCTTCAGAACCTATCCGGGAACCAGGAAGGACCAGGACGGCATCTATCACATACATGGCACCACTGACGGCGAAGAGTACTGGGGCGCCTTCGACTCGGCAGGGTCGCTCACCGCGATGAAGGGTATCTACCCGGTTGCGATCCAGGTAGCTGGACTGCTGGGTAAGGATCAGGAGCTGATCCCGATCTGGGAGGAGCTTCACAGGAACCTGGCCGATCTGCCGACGAACAGGCATCCGGACGCCGCAGACGTGACGCCGAAGGACGATGCCAGGGAGATCTGGATACCCGCGCTTGGAGACGGGTACCCGCACATGGTCAGCCGCACGGCCGTGTGGCCGTGCGTTTACATGGACATGTGTACGATGCAGACGAAGGAAGTCGACCCCGATCTCTACCGGGTCGGCCGCGACACGGTGGACTATACGCTGAGCCTCCACGACCCCGATGACGCGATGTACACGATGGAGATGTCGTACTGGCCGCGGCTGCTCGCGGGGATGGGCAACGGTTCCATGCTCGTCCGTAACATCCTGGGGCAGCTGCGGTGCGTCGACGCACCGAACGAGCACTGCTACTACGAGGAGAACGGGAGCAAAGCGCCCTACTGGAACCGCCTGACGGCGCGGGAGGGCATCAACGCAATGAGCGCCCAACGGCTCGGAAACGCGGCGGCCGGACTCCAGATGGGGCTCCTCCAGTGTTCCGGTGGCGCTCCGGGTCGCAGGGGCGTTATCCGGCTCTTCCCGGCCTGGAACCTGGAGCACAACGCGGAGTTCGAGCTCTACGCCAGAGACGGGTTCAGGGTCCGGGCAAGGGTGGAGAACGGAGAGATTGCGCCAGTGGTGATCACTTCCACCCTTGGCGGGGAATGCCTGATGGCGAACCCCTGGAGCGTCCCGGTGAAGGTGCGGTCGGACGACGGCGTGTGGGACCTGGAGGGCGAGCGGCTTCGCTTCGACACCCGGCAGGGCAGTGTCTACACCGTGTCGCCAAGACCGTCGTCCGCCACCTCGCGCGAGCAAAACCCGTGATGACCGAAGACAGCCGTAGCTCTGAGACGAGCGCGGTGCGCATGGTCCAGCAGCATGACCTGGTCTACGAGATCCCGCCGAGAGTCTGGGAGGACGGGTTTCCTATTGGCAATGGCCATCTCGGCGCGATGGTATGGCAACCGGAAGGCCCTGACCGTATCGAGCTCGGCATCACGAAGCTCGACGTCTGGGATAGACGAACACAACAGGCCGAGCTCCTGGCGTTCGATCGGTTCAAGGAGCTCCTGGCCGCGGATCCGGAAAGCGCGCGCAGGGCGCTCGCCTCTGAGCCCGCATACGATGCACCCTACCCGTGTCCCAAGCTCTGCGGGAATGTGTCGATCGGCCTCGATGAGGCGTTTCTCCCGCTTGCCGGCTCGCTCTACGACCAGATACAGCGGCTGTCGCTCTCGGACGCCACGGTAACGGTGGAATACGAGGTATCGTTCAAGCGTGTACGGATCGAGGCCTTCGTTCACGCGGAAACCAACGTGCTGTGT
>SLST01000030.1 GCA_007130265.1 Spirochaetales bacterium | reverse complement strand
CTGAGGTAGTCCACTGCGGGAATAATCAACAGGAGCACAGACTATGCAGAACGTCAGTATTGAATACGGCGAAGGGGTGATGGACCTGTCGCTACCCGACTCGGCCGATATCTTCATCCCTGGAGAGACGGTTCCCGATCCTCCCGCCATTCCCGCGTCTGAAATCATTGCGCGCACGCGGGAGTCGTTGGAGAATCCTCTCAACATGAAGCCCATCCCGCAGCTGGTGTCGCCGGAGTCCCGGGTAGCCATCGTCTTCCCCGACAAGGTGAAGGGTGGCTTTCAGGACGATTCGCATCGCAAGACCGCGATTCCTCTGATTCTGGAGCAACTGAGCGCGGCAGGTGTACCCGACCAGAATATCCTGCTGATCTGCTCCAACGGTCTTCATCGCAAGAACACCCGCGACGAGATCTACTCGATTGTGGGAGGCGAGGTTTTCCGGCGCTTCTGGCACCCCGGGCGCATCGTGAACCACGACTCGGAGGATTGGGACAACCTGGTCGATCTGGGCCAGGACGAGAACGGAAACCGCGTCATCATGAATCGTGCGGTCTGCGAGGCTGATCTTGCGATTCTGATCGGCCATACGCTTGGCAACCCTTACGGGGGCTACTCGGGTGGATACAAGCACAGCGCCACCGGCATCACGCACTGGCGCAGCATCGCCGAACACCACGTGCCCGAGGTGATGCATCGCGAAGACTTTGTGCCGGTAAGCCACACCAGTCTGATGCGGCGGAAGTTTGACAGCATCAGCCAGCACATGGAGCGCCATATGAAGCGGCCCTTCTTCATCTGCGACGCAGTGCTGGACAGCACCGCACGGCAGATCGCCGTCTTCTCCGGATTCGGGGTGGACGTGCAGCGCGAGTCTTTTTCCGTGGCCGACAAACGAACCTATGTCTCCTGGGCAACGAAAAAATACAACGTGATGATCTTCGGCATGCCCAAGGCCTTTCACTACGGAAACGGTCACGGTACCAACCCCATCCTGATGCTGCAGGCGATCAGCGCCAACATCGTCCGCCATAGGCGCATTCTGGCGGACAACTGCGTCGTGATCTGCGCATCCATCTGCAACGGATACTTCCACGACGAGGAGTTCCCGTCCTACCGCGCGGTCTACGATCTCTTCCAGAAGGACTATCATCAGACCCTGCCGGACCTCGCGCGCTTTGGCGAACAGTTCTCGCTGCGACAGGATTGGATCGACGCCTACCGCTACGGCTACGGGTACCATCCGTTTCACGCCTTCTCTATGATTTCCTGCGGCCACATCGCCGAGACTCACTGTGCCGCGGTCTACATCGTCGGCGCTCAGGAGCCCGGCTACGCCCGGGGAATGGGCATGAAGACGCGCGCCACCGTCGACGAGGCGCTTGCGGATGCCGCAAAGATTGTCGGCCCCGATCCCAACATTCTGGTAATGCCCAAGACCTTCAAGGTGGCCGGCGTACACCTGACCATGAAAGAGTAACCCGGACGGGTAACCAAGGAGAGCACAGATGAGCGACGTAAAAAGCCAGTTCAAGAACCCCATTCAAATCGGAATTCTGGTAAAGGATGCCCACAAGGTCTCCGAGGATCTGCTGGAAACCCTGGGAATCGGACCGTTTCGTATCGTGAACTTCCCGCCTCCGGACGCCCCCGAGCTGATCCGCGAGTACCACGGCAAGGCGGGTAATTTTACCGCCAAGTTCTACTTTGTGGACCTCGGTAACATCGAGTTGGAGCTGATCGAGCCGGTATCCGGGGAGAATATCTGGTCCGACTACATTGAGCGCCACGGAAGCTGTATCCATCATATCAAGTTTCTGATTGACGACCTTCCCGAAACCGAGGCACACCTCGCTGCTCACGGCTTGCGCTGCTCACAGAAGGGTTCCTCCGTCGGTAAAAACGCCGGCAAGGTGTGGGCCTTCTACGACTCGCACGACCGCTTCGGCTTCGACCTGGAGATCATGACCAGGAATCCGGTGACCTGATTCGAGCAATCGCGGCTGCAGCTTGCTATGCCAAGAGCAACCGATCGATCTCTGTGCGTGCTACTGTATTCAAGACCAGCGGCTGTGAGCCGTCTGCTTGACCTTGCTGCCAGGTGGCGAAAACCGTCTGCTCTCCCCAACACACTTTCACGTACCGGCTACACCCGGTTCCCCACGGGCTGACGAAAGCAGGGCGGAACCGACTCACCCGAGTGAAGGTTTCGAAGTCGCCGTCTACGATGACAGCCAGTCCGCCGAGCTCTTCGCAGGAGTAACCCCGCGGCCGATGTACCGCTTGCTCATGCTCGTCGAGTTGGCGCATGCATTCGCCACCGTCGTAGAATACCAACGAATACGCGCGATCGCGGAAGCAGCCAACTTGCGGGACCGGCACCACAGACGTAACCCGGGTGATCGCCACGTCCCACGCTGCGCCGCGCGGAACCACCCCAAAGCGCGCGGAGAACACTCCCGGCGCGGTTTCACGCGCAAAGGCGGTATTGGAACTTGCCCAGGTAAACGGGTGGGTACAGAAACCAAGGCGTTGTTCGCCGCCTTCGGTATAGAGAAAGGGATCCTTAACGTTAAGATACTCTGGTTCATCAGCTGAGAGAACGGTTCGGATTGGTGCCGCTTCAAGCCCTGCGACGTCGGCGGCGCGGATTTCTTCAATGGTCCAAACCCCGGTGCCGGGCTTGTGGTAGTCGGAAAGGGCCGGTGGATACTCGATTCCCGCCTTTTCCGTGGAAACGAACAGCCGCACTCCACCATCGATGAACTGCATGGCGCATCCCTCAATGGAGACCACCGGGAGGCCGTCCACTGCGAGTGCTTCCTTGGACAGCGACAGCACCTTCTCAAACGACTCACACCCATTGTCGCTGCGGAAGACCGACAATTCGCGGCCTCGCTCCCCGGCACCCAGTCCGGTACGTGAATCGCCGGCGTTGCGGTATCGGCCGCAGAGGTAGTAAGCTCCGTCCGGCCCTTCGACAAGGTTGCCACCTCCAAACCAATGTCCTTCGGCCGGTCGTTGTGGCTTCACGACAATACGAGCCCGCTCCTGATCAATGAGAATCCGGCCAACAGCTAACAGCCGATCCATATCCGAAGCGGTAAGTGTAATGGAGTTCACACAGCGAGTTTAGCGCAAGCGACTTTCCATGGCAATAGATAGCGCAACCACCGAGCAGCTTTTTCCCATTGTCCTCTCGCGAGTCGGCGCCCCGTTACCGACTTCGCCTTTAATATGCACCTTTTATTCTTCGAAACCATTGGTACTGGGGGTCATTGAGCTCCTTCATGTAATTCTCCATCCGAAGCATCAGGTCTTGTCGAACACTTTCATAGGCAGCGTCTTCGTACACGTTGTTCAGCTGAAAAGGGTCGTTGTCCAAATCGTAGAGCTCACCTCGATCACCGGGATTGAACGTGAACTGGTGTTTTCTCGTCCGAATCATCCGCTGGTTCGCGGCAAAAAAATGTTCTTCGAACGTGCAGAACACCTCTTCTCTGCCGTTTGACCAGTCAGCGCCCATGATCTGCGGCAGGATTGACCTGCCATCGAGACCGATCGGCTCCTCACCGGTCGCGACCTCGACGATTGTGTTCATGATTTCGTTCAGGTATACAAAGTCCTCATTCACACTCCCTGGTTTCTTGCCCCGTGGGTGTTGTACTATCAAAGGTATCCTGTATATCTCGTCGTACATGAACGTACCTTTTTCGATCAATTTATGAGCTCCCATACAGTCGCCATGATCAGACGCATAAATGATGATCGTGTTATCTGTGAGTCCTTTGTCATTCAGGTGACCAACGATCTTTCCAACCATATCGTCGATCAAAGTACAGTGTCCATAATACCTGGCAGATATTTCCTGAAAGCCTCTCCAGCCGTAATCACTCAGCCCCCAGAGCTTTTCAATTAACTTGTGGCCATAAGGTTTCTTGTCAAACTGCTCACAATAACTGGGGTGTTCCGGTATATCAGTTGGATTGTACATTGAGTAATAGGGTTCGGGCACCAGACTGGGAGAATGAGGCCCCCAGAAATTAACCCACATAAAAAATGGATCATTATTATCTTTAATCTCGTCAATAACTCGTACCGCCTCATCAGCTACGAAGTATTCAATACATGACTCGACAGGGCCGTCGTGCAGAGCAAACATCTCCTGCTCCTGATTGGTTGGATTCGTCCCGACGAATCGATTCTTGACAGAAACGTTATCGAATCCTTTTTCTCGAAGATAGACTTCATAATAGTTTGGCGTGTTGTTAGGCGGAAGATCGAATTGTAACCCGGGAAGCACACGAGACCCGGGGAATGCGTATCCAACGAAATCCTTGCCGATGAAGCCAAAATCGGTTGGCCCCCGTTTTTCGTCGACGTGCCATTTGCCCGCGTATCCGTACTTGTAGTCCGTCAGATCAAGGTAATCCGTCAAGCACTTGACACCTTCATTGATGCATTCGTAGTTCCTCATGACACCATGTTTGTGAGGATAAAGCCCCGTGAACAACGAAGCACGTGCCGGTGAACAGATAGCTGAAGGTGTAAATGCATTGCTGAACCGCACACCTCTTTCCGCTAGCTTATCTATATTGGGAGTTCTACAAATGTCGTTTAACCCATAAGCGCTTACCGTATCTAGCCGCTGTTGATCACTTAAGATCAACAGTATATTTGGACGAGTAATCTTCATGCTTTATCTCCTCCGGTCTTGATACAAAACGCCCTGGGTGCAAATCCTCAGCTAATGCTCACAGTTCATAGACCACAGGCAACTGCTGTCGACTTGCAGACGCTCGGAACATCGTTTCCATAACCACCTGTACACGGTATCCATCGTCGAACGTGGCTCCATACGGTTCGATCGGTT
>SLST01000380.1 GCA_007130265.1 Spirochaetales bacterium | reverse complement strand
CGGGGTCGATCCGGTGATCGAAGGGCTCGAGAGCGAAGGCGTCAAGGTCCACGTCCACCGGTTGCCGGAGGCGCCGTGGGGCGATGCCCTCGCGAGCGTGTGGCAGAGCTCGGGCGTGGTCGTCGCGATGCCGACGTACGAGTACAAGATGTTTCCGCCCATGGCTGCACTGCTCGAGGAGCTCGGACGAAAGAAGGTGCTCAACCGCAAGGCGTTCAGCTTCGGCAGCTACGGCTGGTCGGGGGGCGCTCAGAAGGAGCTCGGCGAGATAATGGAGCGCAACCGGATGAACTGGGAGTTCCTCGAGACGGTCGAGTTCCGCGGGGCACCGACTGATGAGCACCTGAGGCTGATCCGGCAACGTGGCAGGGAGCTCGCGGTCGCGGTGAAGGAGTGGGCGGCCGGCGCCAAGGGCTCGTAGCCCGGCTCTGAAGCGAAAGCGGTTCAGTCGGTGCAGCCCGCCGCGTCGGTTGCGAAGTCCGGCGGAACCGCTTTCTTTTTTGCGAGCATACTTGACTATGTAGATTGATTTAATATAGTATTTGAACGAGGAGATACCATGAAGACGACGATCAATGGCGTTGAGAAAGAGACCGACGAGGCGACATCGGTGCTGCGGCTCCTCGAGGTTGAGGACGTCGAGTCGCCGGACATGGTCGCCGTGCAGCTGAACGGCGCGATTCTCGATCGGTCGCAGTACGCAGACACGACCCTCAAGGATGGCGATGTCGTTGAGTTCCTGTACTTCATGGGTGGGGGTGCGTAGTGCGGCAACCGGTGTCGCGCGGCCTGCGTACTCGGGCGATTCACGGCGGCATCCACGTGAAACGCAACCGCGGTGCAACGTCCATTCCGCTCTACTACTCGAGCTCGTTCGCGTTCGAATCGGCCGAGGATCTCGCCGCCGCGTTCGAGGGCCGTCACCCCGGGTATATCTACAGCCGGATCAGCAATCCGACCGTCCAGGCGTTCGAGCAGCGCATCGCGGCGGTCGAGGGCGGGGTCGGGAGCTTCGCGGCGACGAGCGGAATGGCGGCGATCCAGGCGTTGTGCACCGTGCTCGCGGAGACCGGCAGTCGCGTCGTTTTCGCGCGCAGTCTTTTCGGCGGGACGGTGATCTACCTCCGGGAGGTTGCCCAGCGGGCCGGCATCCACGTCGACTTCGTAGACATGGACGATCGCGAGGCGCTCGAGCAGGCACTCGATCAGGGGCCTCGGATGCTCTTCCTCGAGGCATTGGGCAATCCCCGGCTCGACATACCTCCGTTTGAGGAAGTGGCGCAGCTCGCCTCCGCCCGCGACGTTCCCGTCGTAATCGACGCGACGCTCATGTCGCCGGCGCTCTTCTCGGCGAAAGAGTGCGGGGCGGCGGTTGTGATGCACTCGACCACCAAGCTTGTCACCGGGAACGGTACCGCGATAGGCGGGGTCGTTACGGATCTCGGGCGCTTCGACTGGAGCCGCCATTGCTCGCCCGCGATCGCGCGTGAAGTGGATTCGGTCGGACCCGGGTACGCTTTCCTCGCCGCGCTCAGACGAGTGGCCGGACTCAGCGCGGGGGTGACGATGAGCCCCTTCAACGCGTTCCTGAGCGCGCTCGGCCTCGAGACGCTCGGGATCCGGGCGGAGACACAGAGTCGCAGCGCATTCGAGCTCGCGTCGTACCTCTCTGCGCACCCCGGAGTATCCGGGGTACGCTACCCGGGGCTCGAGAGCGACCCGTACCACGAGCGTGCCCGTCGGTACTTCCACGGCGGGAGCGGCCCGATGAGCGGCCCGATGAGCGGCCCGATGAGCGGCCCACTCCTGACGTTCACGCTGCCGGACCGGTCCGCGGCGTTCGCGGCCATGAACCGGCTAGAGCTCGCGCTTCGCGCGACCAATCTCGGGGACGCAAAGACGCTTGTGATTCACCCGGCGAGCACGATCTTTCATGACTGTTCAGCCGAAGAGCGTGACTATTCCGGCGTCACTGAAGGGCTGGTCAGGGTTTCGGTCGGTCTCGAGAACGTGGAGGATATCATCGGTGATTTCGATCAGGCATTGGCGGACGCGTAGTCCGCGGGGGGAGTATGGCATTCAATGACGATCAAGTTCAGCGGTACAGCAGGCACATTCTGCTGAAGGGTGTCGGCGGCAAGGGGCAGCGGAAGCTGCTCAATGCGCGGGTGCTCGTGGTCGGCGCGGGGGGGCTCGGAAGCCCCATCTCGCTCTATCTCGCAGCCGCGGGTGTGGGACACCTCGGCATCGTCGACCAGGACACCGTAGATCTGAGCAATCTGCAGCGGCAGATCATCCATCACACGTCGGACGTGGGAAAGGCCAAGGTTCATTCGGCCGCTCGCAAGATCGCCGACCTCAATCCGGACGTGGAGGTGATTCCCTACGAGCAGCGCCTCACCGCGGAGAACATCATCGACATCATCTCCGGCTACGATTTCGTCGTGGAGGGCACGGACAACTTCCCCACGAAGTTCCTCGTGAACGACGCCTGCGTTCTCTCGGACAAGCCGTTCAACCAGGGTGGCATCCTGCGGTTTCAGGGCCAGACGATGACGCACGTTCCCGGCAGCGCCAGTTACCGGTGCGTCTACCGTGAGCCGCCCCCGCCGGGGTCGGTCCCCACCTGCAGTGAGGCAGGCGTGCTCGGGGCGATCGCAGGGATGCTCGGTACGATCCAGGCGACCGAAACGCTCAAGTACCTGCTTGGGATCGGCGAGCTGCTCGTGAACCGCATTCTCTTCTTCGATGCGCTGACCATGCAGACGAGGGTCGTTGACGTGAAGCCCACCGAGTGGGCCGCGCCGGCCGCCTCGAACACGAAGCTCGATCGGCTTGTCGAGTACGAGCAGGAGGCCTGCGATCTCGACCTCGAGCGGCAGTACGGCACGAAGGTCGAGGTCTCCGCACTCGGCTCGCAGGAGACGCAGGCGTGAGCGCTCGGCTTTTCATACCGCAGGAGATCATTGCCGAAATTCGCGAGCAGGCTGTGGCGGAAGCTCCGAACGAGGCGTGCGGATACCTGCGAGGGGCCGACGGCCGTGTGGCCGGGCGAATCGAACTGACCAATGTGGACGCAAGCCCGGAGCACTTTTCGCTCGATCCGCAGGAGCAGTTCGCGGCCCTGAAGGACGTCAGGCAGCGTGGCGAACAGCTGCTTGCCGTCTACCACAGCCATCCGGAGACGCCGGCGCGCATGTCGGACGAGGATATCAGACTCGCGAACGATCCCAAGATGGTCTACGTGATCCACAGCCTTGCCGACGGGCGAACGCGTGGATTTCGCGTCGACCGAACGAGAACGGTCATCGACGTACCGATCGAAATCGGCTCGGAGGCAGCGAGCACGAAACCGGGCGACATCGGATCAAACGATAGGGGAGGAACCAGCAATGGCTGACAGGCAGATTGACAAAGAGCTCGACCTCAGCGGCGAGGTGTGCCCGTACACCTTCGTCAAGAGCAAGCTCGCGCTCGAAGAGCTCGACCCGGGACAGGTGCTTCGCGTGACCGTGGACAACAGCGAGAGCGCGAGTAACGTTCCCAAGAGCCTGTCGCTCGAGGGTCACGAGATCGTCAGTCTCGAGCAGGGGCAGGGGAAGTGGCTCATCACGGTGCGAAACGTCGACGAATAGGGCAGGCCGCGAGTGGCTAGAACGCGGCGTTTCCGGGGGTTCGCGGGAAGGGGATGACGTCGCGGATGTTCTGCATTCCGGTGCAGTACTGGATGAACCGCTCGAATCCCAACCCGAACCCTGAGTGAGGCACCGTGCCGAACCGACGCAGCTCCAGGTACCACCAGTAGTCCTCACGCTCGAGCCCAAGTTCGGCGATGCGGCGCTCGAGCGCCGCAAGGTCTTCTTCGCGCTGGCTGCCCCCTATGATCTCACCGAGCCGCGGCACGAGCACGTCCATGCCGCGCACCGTCCTTCCGTCGTCATTCTGCTTCATGTAGAACGCCTTGATGTCGCGCGGATAGTCGGTGACGATCACCGGGCCGCGGTAGACCTGCTCGGTGAGAAACTTCTCGTGTTCGCTCTGCAGGTCTCTGCCCCAGCCGACGGCGTACTCGAACGAGGCGCCGCTGTCCGCGAGCGCCTGAACCGCCTCGGTGTACGTGATTCGGTGGAAGCTGCTCTCGGCGACCGAACGCAGGCTCTCGATCAGCCCCTTCTCGATTCGCTGGTCGAAGAAGGCGAGATCCTCTTCGCACTCGTCGAGCAGTCCGCGGATCAGCACCTTGAGAAACTCTTCGGCCAGATCCATGTTGCCGTGGATGTCGCAGAAGGAGACCTCGGGCTCGATCATCCAGAACTCGGCGAGGTGCCTCGTGGTGTTCGAGTTCTCCGCGCGAAAGGTGGGGCCAAAGGTATACACGCGGTCCATCGCGCTCGCGTAGATCTCCGCGTTCAGCTGTCCACTCACCGTGAGAAAGGCGGGACGGGCGAAGAAGTCACGGCTGTAGTCCACGTTCGGCGACGAGGATCCGGGGAGCTTCCCGAGCTCGAGCGTCGTGACCTGGAAGAGCTCGCCGGCGCCCTCGGCGTCGCTCGCCGTGATAATAGGCGTGTGCACGTAGAGGAACCCGCGCTCGTTGAAGAATCGGTGGATCGCGAAGCTGAGATGATTACGGACCCGGGCGATCGCGCCGAACGTGTTCGTTCGGGGTCGCAGGTGCGCGATCTCCCTGAGAAACTCGAAGCTGTGCCGCTTCTTCTGGAGCGGATACTCGTCGCCCGGAGACGGCCCAACGAGCACGATCCTCGTGACGGCGATCTCGACCGACTGGTTGCGTCCCGGACTCTCAACGAGCGTGCCGGTGACGACGAGGCTTGCGCCGGTTGACACGGGTTCCACGGCGGCGGTGAGCTCATG
>SLST01000371.1 GCA_007130265.1 Spirochaetales bacterium | reverse complement strand
GGCAGCATCTCTACGAGAACCCGCCGGTGGTGCGGCTGAAGAAGGGGTGGCTCACCACTGGCACCGTCGCGCTTGCTCCCCGACACCTGCCGGCCCACTTCCTGGCATAGGTCCTTTCGAGCCGCTCGGGTGAATCGATCGGCGATGGGCGCTGGTCAGGCCCTGCATGCTGAGATCAACAATTTCGGCACCAGTCTTCACGCTCCGCAGGCGCAGTAGCCGCCCGGGGCGCAGCCCTCACCGTCGCAGTCGCCGGAAGCTCCGCCGGAAGCTCCGCCGCAGCAGCGCTCCGGCGCCGCTCCCTTCGACACGCTGATGATCGACATCATCCGCTCCAACTGCTCGGATCCGCACGAGTTGCAGGCGAGCTCCGGCTGATCGCTTCCGACGCCCACCAGATATTCGCTGAGCTCTCCGCATGACTCACATCGGTACTCGTAGAGTGGCATGGAACTTTCATACTGAATTCGCGATCCTGTGTAAAGCAGGCGAATGCGAAGGATGCTCGTGTGGATCAGTTGCGCTTTGATTCGGTCACATACTCCTGGCCCGCTCTTGCCGAGCCGCCGCTGTGCGAGCTCACCTTCAGTGCCGCGGTCGGCTGGACCGGCGTCGTGGGCGCGAATGGGGTCGGCAAGAGCACGCTGCTCGGTCTTGCGGTCGGTGCGCTCGCCCCCATCACCGGAACAGTCACCGCGCCTGCACCCGCGGTCTACTGTGAGCAGCGGACCGACCACGTGCCCGGTGATCTCGCGGAGCTTCTCTGCTTTCCGGACGCCGACGCCGGGAGGCTTGCATCGGTGCTCGGGCTCGGGGCCGACTGGCCGTACCGCTGGGAGACGCTGAGTCACGGAGAGCGCAAGCGCGCGCAGATCGCCGTCGCGCTGTGGCGGCGGCCGGAACTCCTTGCGATCGACGAGCCGACCAACCACCTCGACCGGGGCGCAAGGAAACAGCTGTGCGACGCGCTTGCGTCCTACCGTGGTGTGGGGCTGATCGTGAGCCACGACCGGGAGCTGCTCGACCGCCTTTGCCGCCAGTGCCTGTTTCTCAACGGTCCGCGGCGCGCAGTCGTGCGTCCGGGCGGTGTGAGTGAGGGCCTTGTGCAGCAGGAGCGCGAACGGCTCGAGACGCGCCGGACCCACGACCGCGCGCAGGCCGACGTCCGCCGACTCGCCTCCGAGGCCGCACGCAGGCGAAGCGAGGCGAGCGGGCAGGACCGGCGCCGCAGCAAACGAGGCCTGGCGAGGGGCGATTCGGACGCCCGCGAGAAGATCGACCGGGCCCGTCTCAGCGGTGCGGACGGACAGGCCGGGCGGCTCGCGAACCAGCTCGACGGCAGGCTGGCAGGCGCCGAGGCTCGTCTTCGCGAGGTCGAACGTCCGGTGCAGGAACGCGTCGGCATCTCGGTACACGGACGAAGGGCCCGAGGCGACGTTTTGGTGCGTACCGGGCCCGGGCGGCTCGAGCTGCCCGACGGACGGATCGTGAAGCTGCCTGAGCTCACCGTGGGCCCGGAAGACCGAATCGCCCTGCAGGGTCCGAACGGCGCGGGCAAATCAACCCTGATCGGTCGCCTGCTCGGCGAGCTTGACCGTCCGGGTCGGGTTCTTTCGATTCCGCAGGAGATCGACGAGTCAGGAGCGCGGCATCTGGTGGACCGGGTGCGCGCGAGTGACCGGGCAACGCTCGGGCGCGTGATCTCCACCGTCAGCCGTCTCGGGTCGGACCCGGAGAAACTCCTCGCGACCGCGCTGCCGAGTCCGGGGGAGACGCGGAAACTGATGCTCGCCGTGGGGCTCGAGCAGGAGCCTTCACTCATTGTGATGGATGAGCCGACGAATCATCTTGACCTCGTCTCGATGACGTGCATCGAAGAGGCGCTTGCCGCCTTTGAGGGCGCGCTGCTGCTCGTCAGCCACGACGAACACTTCGTGCGGGCGCTCACCCGCACGCGTTGGGCGATCGACGGCGATCACCTCAAAGTGAGCGCGATGCCGGCCTAGCCGTACGAACGCGTCGGGGACACGCCATCGGGAGCGCCAGATCGACTCAGGATTCGGGTTCCGGTGGGTCATCCTGATCTTCGTCGACGACGCGAAAGTCGCGAACGACCGGCCGCTCGTCCGGCTCGCCGTCCTTGTACTCCTCGATCAGGTTGACGGTCTGGAACGGGATCATCAGATGGTCCGCGCGGCCGAACGTCCGACGCACCTCGTCCTCGGACGGGTCGATGATGATCTTCTTCCCCTCGGGAAAGACGAGGTCCGTGATCGAGACGAAGTAGGGATGGGTGAGATCGAGACCCCGAGCCCGGAGCACGAGCTCCTTCTCCTTCCACTTGAAATGCACGCGGTAGATCGACACAGCTCCTCCGTCCCTTCAGTCGGGAATCAGCGCATCCTGGACGTCTCAGACGTTGACGTCCGTCGGTCCGGTGCGCAGCAGTTCGTTGATGCTATCTAAAGAAACGATATGAGTCGCTGTTGGCAAGGTGGTCAGCTGCCGCTCGGTCATGTGGTCCCTTCCCGACGCCTCAGGTCCGCGACGCTCTCAATGTGAAAGGTCTGGGGAAACATATCAACCGGCTGCACCCGCTTCACCTCGTAATGCTCGTTGAGGGCTGCGAGATCGCGTGCCTGGGTCGACGGTTTGCAGCTCACGTAGACGATCTGTCGCGGGGCCAGGCGGATGAGCTCGGCAATCACCTGCGGATGGACGCCGGCGCGAGGCGGGTCGAGCACGATGAGATCGGGCCGCTCGATCGGAGAGCCGGCGCGTCCGGCGGCTGCCAGGAGCTCGCGGACATCGCCCGCGTGGAACTCCGCGTTGGGGATATCGTTCAGCCTCGCGTTCAGCCGCGCCCCCGCGACCGCCTCCTCCACGTACTCGACGCCGACCACACGGCCGACCCGGTCGGCGAGGAACAGCCCGATGCTGCCGATTCCGCAGTAGAGATCGAGCATGGTGTCGGTCGGTCCCGCATCGAGCCACTCGCGGACCACCGCGTAGAGGCGTTCCGCCTGGCGGGTGTTCGTCTGGTAGAAGCTCTTGGGATGGATCGCCAGGCGCAGCCGAGCGCAGCGTTCGTGGATGACCTGCGTGCCGAGGACGTGGTGTGCCTCGTGCGGACCTATGTCGTCGTTTCGGCTGGGGTTCACCACGTAATGTGCCGACGTGATCGCGGGAACGGCGTTTGCGAGCTCGGTCAGGTAGGCCGCGGCGAGGTCCGGGCGTTCCTCGTGGATCACGAGGATCACCATCGCCTCGCCATCCTCGGTCGTGCGAACGATGAGGCTGCGAAGGAGTCCTTCGTGCCGCGCCGGATCGTGGAACGAGTACGAGCGCTCCCGGGCAATCCGGCGCGCCTGCGTGCGGATCTCGTTCGAGGGGTCCGGTTGGAGATAGCAGGTGCCGACGTCGAGTACGCGGTCGAACCGGCCCTTCACGTGGAAGCCGAGCGCCCGGCGGTCGGGAGTGTCTTCTCTCCGCTCGATTTCCTCTCCGGAGAGCCACCGCGTGGGGGAAAAGGAAAAGTCGAGCTTGTTGCGGTAGAACCGGTCGCGTTCGCACCCGATGATCGGCAGCGGCGCCGGTTCGGCGAGGCCGCCGAGCCGTTCGAGCACCTCTGCGACGAAACGCTCCTTGTAGCGCAGCTGGTCGTCGTACCCCAGATACTGCCAGGTGCAGCCGCCGCATACGCCGAAGTGGGCGCAGAACGGTTCGGTGCGGAGCTTTGATCGCCGGTTGATCGCCGTAGGAATGCCAAAGCCGACGTTCTTCTTGCGTCGGGTCACCCGAACGTCCACGATCTCGCCGGGAAGCACACCCTCGACGAACACGACCCGTCCCTCGGGCTTCGCGATCCCGTAGCCCTGATAGTCGAGGTCGAGGATCTCCTGCTGCTCGTAATGCTTCTGCCGCCCCACTATATGCGTTCCTTTCGCCGTCGGTGCTCGTTCGGCACGCCGTCCAGCGCTACTGTGCGCAGGAGCTCGATCTCTTCCTTCCATCGGTCCGGATCCGGAGTTTCGAGTACGAAGGGGATCTTTGCGAGCCGCGGGTCGCAGACAAAGTTCGCGAGTCCGGCGAGGCCTATCGTGCCGTCACCTATGAGTTCGTGCCGGTCCTTGCGGCTGCCCAACGCGCTCTTCGAATCGTTGAGGTGGATCGCCACCAGGCGATCGAACCCCACCTCCCGCTCGAACTCGTCCATGGTCCGCGCGTATGCCTCCGCGCTTCGCACGTCGTACCCGGCAGCGAAGATGTGGCACGAGTCGATGCACACCCCCATCCGCTGCGGGCTGCCTGCGCGTCGGACGATCTCTCCCAGGTGACTGAATCGGTATCCGACGTGCGCCCCCTGGCCCGCGGTCGCCTCGAGCACCAGGACTGCGCTTGTCGTCTGCTCGAGGATCGAACGACATCCTTCGGCAATGAGCGAGACCGTCTCGTCCTCGTCAAGATCACCCATCCCGCTTCCGGGGTGGAAGTTCACGAGCGAGAGCCCGAGCCGCTCGGCGCGCGTGCACTCGTCGAGCAGGCCGTCGAGCGACTTCCGCCGCTTCTCCGGGTCGGGGTTGCCGATGTTGATCAGGTAGCTCGCGTGGATGACCGCATGCTCTGAGCGGATTCCGGATTCCTCGAGTCGAGACGTGAACGCCGCAATCTCCTGCGGCTCGAGCGGCTTTGAGGACCACTGCCGCTGGTTCTTGGTGAACAGACCGAGCGCGTTTGCGCCGAGCTCGATCGCCCGCTGCGGTGCGGTCTGGACGCCGCCGGCGATGCTCACGTGAGGACCAAGGTGGATCATGCGTCTGTCTCCTTCCTTCGTGCGTCATACTCGCGCTCGAGAGCGTCCGCTCTGCCGACGCTTGAGCGCAGCCACTCGAGCATGATCGGCGCGCGCTCGTCAGGCGAGAGATGATACGCGAGGCCGCTCGCCCGTAGACGGGTACTGAGGTCGTGCAGCACGATCGCCGCCGACACCGAGATGTTGAAGCTCTCGACGAAACCGTACATAGGGATCACCAGATGCTCGTCGGCGGCCTCGAGCGCGACGCTGCTCAGACCTTCGAGCTCGTTCCCGAACAGGAGCGCGGCCGGTCCTGTCTCGAGATCGAACCGCGCGAGAGGCACGTCGGCTGCGTGCGGCGAAGTCGCGACGATCCGGTAACCTGCCGCCCGCAGACGGTCGAGCGCATCCTTCGAGTTATGTTCGGCCTTCGCGTAGCGGTGCAGCGTCAGCCACTGCGCGGTGCCGAGCTCCACGCCCGGATTGAGCCGGTACCGGTTGCGGTTTTCTATGATATGAACGTCCTGGATGCCGAAGCAGTCGCATGTGCGCAGAACCGCACTGGCGTTGTGAGGCTGGTAGACGTCCTCGACCACGACGGTGAGGTATCGGGTGCGTTCGCCGAGAACCTGCTCCATCCGGGTGCGGCGCTCCTCCGTTACGAAGCGCGTGAGGTAGGCGCTCAGCTCGCCGATGTGATTCGGCGGATCGGCCGCGGGTCGATCACTCATCCGGCCCCCTCTGGGCTCACCGGAACCCGGTACGCGCGGGCTTCCGCTTCAATGAGCACGAGTACCCGTGCCGCAGCCCGGCGATGGTGGTCGCCTACGATGATGATGTCGCCGCGCATCGCCTACCAGCTCACTCTGCTTTCCGACTGCCACATGTCGGGATTCGGGCCCATTGCTTCCTTCAGCGCCGCGCTCGACTCGGTGAGGCGCCGAAGAGATGCATCGTCGAGACGGCGGTCGGTAACGGCCGCATTCTCGCGCGCCTGATCGGCGTTCCGCGATCCGGCGAGCACCGTCGCCACGCCGTCCTGCGCGAGCACCCAGAGCATCGCAGTCTCGCGTATGCTCAGTCCCGCCTCTTTGCCGACCGCCGCAAGCTCGTCGATCAGCGCAAACAGAAGCTCCTCGTGGCCGGCCTCTCCGTGGCGGACATCGGGCCTCTGCGACGAGAAGTGACGCGTTCGTCCGCGTCCGGGCGGGATGTCGTCCGGGCTGCGATACTTCCCGGTCAACACGCCGTGGAGCAGACTGCTGTAGGTGATGATGGACATGCCGCGGGAGACCGACGCGTCGACAAGGTGGTACTCGATCGCGCGGAACGCGACGCTGTAGGCGAGTTGATTGCTGACGAAAAGCCCTCGCGGATAGCGGTCGAGGTCCACCGGGCCAAAGTTTGACACGCCGGCATAGCGGATCTTCCCTTCCTGCCGCAGTGACTCGAGGGTGCGCGTCACGCCGTCCGGATCGCCCGGAGGTTCGGGCCAGTGAATCTGGTAGAGGTCGATGCAGTCGGTCTGAAGCCGGCGCAGCGAGGCCTCGCACGACGAGCGCAGCGAGTCGGGCTCGAGGTGCGACGGCGACACCTTGGTCGCCAGGACGATCCTTTCCCTGCGGTCAGACAGCGCGCGCCCCACGATTTCCTCCGAATACCCGTTGCCGTATGCTTCAGCCGAATCGAAGAAATTCACCCCGCCGTCGACGGCGGCCTGGAGCGCCGCGATGCTGTCCGACTCCTCCTGGTCTCCCCACATCGAACCTCCGGCGATGCCCCAGCAGCCGAACCCGATTTCCGATACCTTGAGTTCGCTTGAACCCAGTCGTCGATACTCCATTACCCAATCTCCTTCCTGATCTGCCAGTGCAGCTCTTCTGCCGCAACCCAGAGCGGGACCGCGTAGCGAACCAGCTCCGACAATGATCGCTTGAACCGAGTGTAACTTTCAAGGTCTATCCGCTGCCGCAGCAGGAGCAGCTCGAGCATCGCGCGCACGGTGTACCCGGCGATCTCGTGCTCCGCCGCCCGCCCGAGCAGCGTCAGGTCGTCGGAGAGGATCGGCAGGCGCGACTGGCCCGCAGCGACGATGACCTGCGCATCGACTTTGTACCCCCGGTAGACCGCCTCGTTGTCTTCGATCCGGGTCACGAACTGCAGCCCTGCCTCGCGAGAGATCTTCCCGCGCAGCTCGTCGAAGACTCCGGGCGGCGCGGTCAGGCGCACTGCTCTGACGAGGGGCAGGAGAAATCCGGCGCGGTTCGCGTAGATCAGCGACGAGGTGTCGGTGATCAGGGCCTCGAGCGAGCGCAGGCCGTCCAGCGACAAATGTCGCAGTTGATCGTCAGGCACAGATACACTCTACCATGGCGGAGAGGTATGGTCGCGTCGTGCCGCGCCTCTCAGCCGGCGCGTGCGATCTCCTCGATCTCCGTCTGTTCGTAGCTGTACGTGCTGTTGCAGTTGTGACAGGTGATCTTCAGCGGAAACGGCCCGTTCTCGCGGATATCGGTCATCTCCGCTTCGGGCAGCGAAGCGAGGTATTCCGCGTAGACCTCCTTGTCGCAGTGACAGCTGAACTCGGTCGATCTCGTGCCGATCAAGTCGGGATCGAAATCGCGGAAGTACGTGTTGATCACGTGCGCCGGCGTCTCACCCTCCGCGAAGAGCGAACCGAGTGACGGCAGCTGGCGCACTCGATCCTCGAGCTCACCGCCGTGAGACCGATCGGCCCCCGGCAGGGACTGGATAAAGAGGCCTCCGGCGCCGCTCACCCGACCTTCCCGGTCGAACTGTATGCTCAGGCTCACCGCGGTAGGCGTCTGTTCGGAGACGACGAAATGGTTCGCGATATCCTTCGCGAGGTTTCCGTACGTGAGCCGGCTGTGTCCGGTGAACGGCCGTCTTGCCATTTCGAGCCGACGCGTGAGACTCAGGGTGCCGTTCCCGATGAAGGGCGCGAGGTTGAAGCTCTCGATCGGCCCGTCGACGGGTATGCGGTTGGTCCGCAGGTAGCCGCGAATCTCGCCGCGGGCGTTCGACTCGACCGAGACACCGCGCGCCGGCCCGTCACAGTCGACCGCGAGCGAGATACGGTCGTTGCCCTTGACCAGCGACGTCAGGAGTCCAACCGCGATGTACGAGTGGCCGAGCAGGAGCGTCTCGAGGATGCCCAGCTCGTGGTTCGCCCGCATCTGGTTCACCAGTCGAGTCGCGTGCAGTACCGCTCCGCGATAGTTGGCGTCGGAGATAAGGAAGATATCCATCCCGTCGGCGGCAATCCCGTCGAGATGCTCCCTGACAATGGGGTCTTCAATGGGCGCGAGGTTCATGCCCCTCGAATATCCGGAAGCCGCGTGCGAAAATCAAATCCTGGTCCGCCTGTCCTGTCATGGGTCGTCCGGTCCCGGCTCCCGGAGGCCGGCGAGAACCGTGGGGCCGGTTGGGGGGCCGGTCGCCGTCACTTGCTCTATGGTGAGTTCGAGGCGGCTCGGCTCCTCGCCGACACCGGCGCGAAGACGCACCCTCCCTGAGCCGAGCGACACCACGCTCCCGATTCGGCGGTGATCGCCGGAGTCGACGCGCCACAGGACGTAGCGGTACCCGCTCTCGAGTGCAGAGAGACCCGAGGCGTACAGCAGGAGCTCGTCTTCGGCGACCAGCACCACACCACGGGCGGTCGGTGCGGCGGCGGTCGGCACCAGGTAGATGGCGTTGCGTGGCTCGAAGCGGTCCGGCGGCCGGAGTACGAGGACGAGAACGAGGGCAACGACGGTCACGAAGGCGGCCGCGTAGAGCGTGAGGCGGTGCATCGCGCCTCGTGTTCCCGGGCGGCGATCGCGGCCCGGTGCGCCTGTCGTGTCCTCACCGGCGACTCGGCGCGGTCGAGACGATACCGACTCGTACGCGACCGGCGGCAGGAGCACCGCGAGCGCGTAGAAGGCTTCCGCGTACGCGCGCGCCTGCGGGTCGCTCGTCGGCACCGGCTCACGGCGCTCAATGGCCTTCGCGGCCCGCACGGCCGCGCCCGGGGGGGTGTTCACCGAAGGTCCTCGTTGGACGGAATGTCCTCATCCGATGGTAGGCTCCGTTCGGTTACCGCAGAAGCGAAGCGGCTGATCGCGGCGGCAAGGTCATCCGGGCGCATATCACCGCCTTTGCGGCAGAGGAGCGTCTCCCAGAGGAGGTTCCGGTCTTCTCGGGGTAGCGACGCGTAGGCGTCGGCCACCGCGATCGGGTCGAAGGGGAGATCGGTGGTATCCAACGCATCGGTAGACGACGGCGGGTCCGGGAGGCCGGCTGCGCCGTCCGACGTCACGCGCTCGCCGGCGAGCCCGCGAACCCGCTCGAGCAGGCGTACCGGGTCGCTCTGCCGGTCGGTCCCGGTGAGCTCGCCGGCGGCCGTCTCGACCGCAGCGCGCGCCGCGCCCGGGTCGCCCAGGATTGCGTACGCGAGACGGAAGGCGAGGGTTCCTGATGAGGACCGGGTGTACCGGTCCGATGGGTGGTCGCTCGGCATCGATCGCAATCCTACCACACGGACCGTGGCGCGAGTAGAGATCCGTGGCGGTCGACGTCCTGCAGCCGGCGGGAGTATCTTCGTCGGCGACAGGAGTCGATATGGCTACAGAATCAACCACACTCGGCGGCGGGTGTTTCTGGTGCGTGGAAGCCGTCTACACGCGTACCGACGGGGTTGTCTCGGCAACACCCGGCTATGCCGGCGGCACGACGGAGAACCCCACGTACGAGGAAGTATGCTCAGGGCGCACCGGCCACGCCGAGGTCGTCCGTGTCGAGTTCGATCCGGCGGTGATCTCCCGTGAGGATGTTCTTCGGCTCTTCTTCCGGGCGCACGATCCCACGACGCTGAACCGCCAGGGAAACGACGTCGGCACCCAGTATCGATCGGTCATCTTCTACGAGGGTGACGACCAACGGGTAGCCGCCGAAGCCGTTCGCGCGGAGGTCGACGCCGGGTCGGGGAAGGTCGTCACGGAGATCGAACCTCTCGAGCGGTTCTACCCGGCGGAGGCGTATCATCGGGACTACTACGACACGAACCCTCGTGCCGGGTATTGCCGGCTGGTAATCGCGCCGAAGCTGAAGAAACTCGGGATGGCCTAGCGCCGGTCTTCCGGAGAGACGCCGGGTGCTGCGTGACGGCACGCGTTCCAGACCGTGGTGTTCATGGCGCCGCATGGACATGCCGTAGCGTGCCGACCGACGACTCGAGCTTTGGGCCTTCCTCTTCGTACGCCGCCGGGGGTATCGAGTAGTTGAGCTGCACAAGGGTACCGTCCGCCGCCGGGAACACGAGCGTGAAACCCACTCGGCCGCTCTGCATGTGGCGGACCTGTGAGACCGGGATGCCGTTCACCGAAAAGTCGGCGCGTGCCCGGATCTGATCCTCGTCTTCGGGGCCGAGCAGCTCAACGAAATCCTCCACGTAGTCAACGGCGTCGCGCACCGGCTCCCCGCCCCGGGTAACCCGCGAGATCGCGGCGAAGCTCATCGTCTCGGTCCGCAGGAAGAGGTCGACGAGCTCGAGCCGGTAGTGCCCGTCGTCCTGAACCGAGAGCAGCGCCGACGCGAGCCGATCGCGCTGCTCGGCGTCGAGCGGCTCCCAGCCGGCAGGCGGGCGGAAGGCGGTCGCGAGCTCCGCGTTCTCGTACGGCTCGTCGAGATGCTCCGGCTCGATCGTGAACCGGGCTTCGGGGGGCGTCGCATCGGGGCCTTGCCCAGCGGAGTCGCGATCACCGCAGGCAGCGAGGACAAGTGCGAGCATCACGAGCACTGTCGCGATCCGCACGAGTCGTCTGCGCTCTCCGGTTCCTGATATGTCGTATTGGTACGCGATAGGGCACGTTATCCGCGGAAAGCCGACGCGTCAACCGCCGCCGCCGGCAGCGCCGTCGCCGGCACGCACCGCCTTGCGCCCCGCCGCGCGCACCGTTTCCACCATGACCGCACCCACGACGATGAGCCCGCCGATGATCGTGCGGATCGTCGGCACTTCGCCGAGCACGAGGAGCGCGAGTACCGCCGAGTAGAGCGGCAGGAGCGTCGCGATGATCGCCACCGTCTTCGCCGGAAGCGTTCGCAGGCTTCCTGCGTAGAGCGATTGCGTGAGCGCGGTGAAGATCGAGCCGAGGAGTAGAAGCAACGGCCATTCACCGACCGTCGATTCGAGACCGCCGGTGAGTAGTACGAACGGGAAGAGGACGACGGCCGACACACCGGTCTGGTACAACATCAGGGTCGCACCGGAATAGCGCTGCACGTAGCGACGCACGAAGAGATTCCTCATGGTGAAGAGGATCGCGGAGACGACACCCCAGAGCACGCCCTGGCTGGTCGCGCTCGCGAGCGAGTACTCGGGCACGAGCACGACGATTCCCGCGAGGACCACGAGTGCGAGTATGGCGTCGGCCGCCCGCAGGCGCGTTCGATCGGCGAAGGGCTCCGCGAGGACCGTGATGATCGGGTACGTGTGCAGGCTGATCGTGCCGATCGCCACCGTGCTCAGCCGAATCGCCTGGAAGTAGGTGACCCAGTGCACCGCGAGGACCACCCCCATCCCGAGCAGGACCGCGAGGTCCCCCCGTCGCAGCGGGCGAAGCGACGACCGTGTCACTGCCGAATAGACGAGAATGGCGAGCGCAGCGACGGCGGAGCGACCGAATATCACGTAGGGAACCGGCAGATCGATGATCTTCGCGAACAGCGACGTCCCTCCAAAGAGCAGAACGGCGACGTTGAGCTCGACGAGATTTCTGATCCGGTCGGTGTCGCGCGTGGTATCGCCGGGCCCGGAGGATGGAGTGACGGGTTTCATGGGTGTCTCATGGTACGCGAACGCGACGCGGTAGGCAAAGGCGTCGCCGAGCATTGCGGTTCCGTCCTCGTTTCAGTAGTATCTACGAAACTCAGCAGAGCGAGGTTGCAAGTGGCCGGTGTACTGACAATCACCATAGTAGGCATGTTGACCGTGTTCGCCTTTCTGATCGTGCTCGTGCTCTCGATGTCGTTGCTGCGCATCGTCGCCCTGAGGCTCCCCTCCGGCGAGGGAAGTGGGGGGCTCGACACGGCGGCAGTCGCGGCGGTTGTCGCGTCGATCCATGCACGAGGCGGGGAGCAAGGCGAGCCGGCACAGAGATCAGGGGGCGGACGATGAAGCGCATCAACAGCATGATCACGGCGTTCCGTGACGGGTTCCAGTCGTTTTTCGGCGCGCGCGTGAGCACGGAAGACTTCCTCCCGGCGTACGAGGCCGCCGTTGACGCGGGGATCACGCAGCTGGAGATAGGAGGAGGGGCGCGGTTTCAGTCGCTCTACTTCTACTGCAACGAAGACGCCTTTGAGATGATGGATACCCTGAGGGAGAAGGCGGGCCCGGATGCGGACCTGCAGACCCTGTCTCGAGGGATCAACGTTGTCGGCCTCGAGTCGCAGTCGCGCGACATCATCGATCTGCACGCGAGGATGTTCAAGAAGCACGGGGTCTCGACGATCAGGAACTTCGACGCGCTGAACGACGTCAACAACCTGGTCTATTCGGGGAAGTGCATCGTCGACGCCGGGCTGAACCACGAGGTGTGCGTTACGATGATGGGGTTGCCTCCCGGTCTGTCCGGAGCGCACGACGCCGACTTCTACGAGCAGGTGCTTCGAGGCATCCTGGATGCCGACATCACCTACAGCTCGGTCTGCTTCAAGGATGCCTCGGGCACCACCGCACCTTCGGTGGTGCATGAGTCGATCCGTCGGGCGCGCAAGCTGCTCGGCGATGAGGCGTACATCGTCTTCCACAGTCACGAGTCCGCGGGTCTCAGTATCCAGCAGTACGTGAGTGCGATCAACGCAGGGGCGAATCAGGTCGACTGCTCGCTCGATCCGGTCTCCGGCGGTACCTGCCAGCCCGATCTCCTGACGCTCTGGCAGGCGCTCAACGGCACCGAGTTCGATCTGGGGATCGACCCGGTGAAGATCCGCGAGGTCGAGCAGCTCTTCCGCGAGTGCCTTGACGACTACTACGAGCCTCCGGAGGCGCTCGCCGTGCAGCCGAGTATCCTCTTCTCTCCCATGCCGGGGGGCGCGCTCACCGCGAACACCCAGATGATGCGGGACAACGGAATCCTCGACCGGTATCCTGAGGTCATCGCGGCGATGACCGAGGTCGTCGCTCGCGGGGGATACGGCACCTCGGTCACGCCGGTCAGCCAATTCTACTTCCAGCAGGCCTTTAATAACGTGATGTTCGGGCCGTGGAAGCGTATGGCCGACGGGTACGGCAAGATGGTGCTCGGCTACTACGGAAAGACGCCGATTCCGCCCGACCCGGAGATCGTCAAGATTGCCTCCGAGCTCATGGAGCTCGAGCCGACCGACCGCGCGCCGATCGACATCAACGACGAGGACCCGACCCGGGGCGTGGACGCCGCGAAGAAGATGCTCGACGACGCGGGCCTGCCGCACAGCGACGAGAATGTCTTTATTGCCGCCACCTGCCGCGAAAAGGGCATCGCCTTCCTCAAGGGGGAGGCAAAGAAGAACGTGCGGAAGAAGGAGCCGGAGGTCGCCGAGGCGACGCCGAGCGCCGGAAGTACCGCCGGAAGCGGGCCGTGGTCGGTCACGGTCAACGGTGTACGCCACGCAGTTGCGATCGACGGCGGACGCACCCTCGTCGACGGTGTGCCGTACGAGGTGGAGATTGGCCCCGGAAACGGACACGGGAACGGACACGGGAACGAGGCGAAGGCTCCCGCGGCCGCTACCGCCGTGCACGAGATCGCCGCGCCGTTCCCGGCGCTCCTGTTCAGGGTGGAGGTACAACCCGGCTCGAGCGTTCAGAAGGGCGCGACCGTCGTCATCCTCGAGAGCATGAAGATGGAGACTCCCCTGGCCGCACCGGTGTCGGGGATCGTCGATTCGATTCGATTTGCCCCTGGCGACCAGATCAAGAAAGACGACGTCGTGGCCACGGTCAGGGAATCATGAACACGCTTACCGCAATCCACGAGCTGTGGCTGTCGACCGGCATCGCCGGGTTCACCTGGCAGCAGATCATCATGATCGCGGTGGGACTCGCGCTCATCTACCTTGCGGTCGGCAAACGGTTCGAGCCTCTGCTGCTCGTGCCCATAGGATTCGGCGGGATCCTCGCGAACGTGCCCTTCGTGGGTATCGCGGAGGCCGGCGGATTCCTCGGCCAGATCTACGGGTTCGGCATCGCCACGGGCCTCTTCCCACTTTTCATCTTCATAGGCGTGGGGGCGCTCACCGACTTTGGGCCGTTGCTCGCGAATCCGCGCACCGCGCTTCTGGGAGCCGCCGCTCAGTTCGGCATATTCGCCACGCTGCTCGGTGCGCTCGGTCTCGGGCGGATGCCGGCGATCGATTTTACGATCGCCGACGCCTCTGCCATTGCGATCATCGGAGGTGCCGACGGACCGACCGCGATCTTCCTCGCGACGAGGCTCTCCCCGGAGCTGCTCGGATCGATCGCGGTGGCTGCGTACTCCTACATGGCGCTTGTGCCGATCATCCAGCCGCCGATCGTGCGTGCGCTGACGTCGGAGAAGGAACGCGCGATCAAAATGGAGCAGCTGCGGGAGGTGTCGAGAGTCGAGCGGATTCTCTTCCCCATCGTGGTGCTCGTGATCTGCATCGTGCTCCTGCCCACTGCGACGCCACTGATCGGGGCGTTGATGTTCGGTAACCTCATCAAGGAGTGCGGCGTCACCGACCGACTTGCAAAGGCTGCGCAGAACGAGCTCATCAACATCGTCACGATCCTGCTTGGGCTCGCCGTTGGATCGCGCCTCTCGGCTGAGGAGTTCTTGACCGTAGAGACGCTCGGTATCCTTGTGCTCGGGCTCGTCGCCTTTGGGATCGGCACCGCGTCCGGCGTCCTGCTCGGGAAGCTGATGAACCTGGTGAGCAAGCACCCGATCAACCCGATCATTGGGGCGGCCGGTGTTTCCGCAGTGCCTATGGCCGCCCGCGTGGCGAACAAGATCGGACAGGAGTCAAACCCTGACAACCATCTGCTGATGCACGCGATGGGACCCAATGTTGCCGGCGTGATCGGGTCCGCGGTCGCGGCTGGCGTGCTGATGGCCATCGTCCCTCTGTTCGGGTAGCTCGTCAGGGTTCGCCTCCCTCGCCGTATGTGCTACCATGGTCGCATGGCGGGCGAAGGCAAGAAGTCGAATACGGAAACCCGGCGTCGGCAGATCCTCACGGAGCTCTTTCCGACAGGAGTGCCGACTCTCTGGTGTCCCGTTGTCACACACTACCGCGCCGATGGGTCGATCGATGTCGAGCGCGCGTCGGCGCACCTCCATTTCCTCGCGCCGCACCTCGGGGGGATCCTCCTTCCCGGCTCGACCGGCGATGGATGGCAGCAGACCGCGGATGAAAAAGCGGCGCTCGTCGCGTCGGTCGTTCCGGATGCGAGGAGGCATGGTCTTGCCGTGCTCGTAGGAGTGCTCGAACCCGCGCTCGACGAGATGCACGTCTCGCTCACCGAGCTTGCCGGAAGCAAAGCGTTTGGCGACGTTTCCGGCATCGTGGTGTGTGCGCCTCGCGGGGCGAACGTCTCGCAGTCCGAGATTGCGAGGGCGTTCGCCGCGATCCTCGATCGGAGCTTCCCCACGGTAATCTACCAGCTGCCGCAAATCACCAGGAACGAAATCTCGCCGCTGACCGTTGAAGACCTCGTCTCGAAATACCCGAATCTCCTCATGCTCAAGGACTCGAGCGGCTCCGACACGATTGCACGGTCGGGACGCTCTTTCGGCGGGGTCGTCCTCGTGCGCGGCGCGGAGCTCAGCTACTCGAGCTGGATCAAGCCTCGCGGCCCCTACGACGGGTTTCTCCTGAGTACCGCAAACTGGCTCGCGCCGAGCCTGCGTGTGCTCGCCTCGGCGGCGGCGCGGGGACGCGACGAGACGCAGCTCGCGGCCCGTGTCGACCGGGTCGTCGCCGGTGCCTTTGCGCTCGTCGAGGACTTCACCCACGGCAACGCCTTCGCGAACTCGGCCAAGCTCATGGATCATGTCATGGCGCACGGGCCGCAGGCACCCAAGGTCGCCGGTCCGCGCTACCGTAGCGGCGCGACCGCACCGGCCGACCGCGTGGAGGCCGCCGTCAGGCTGCTGCGCGAGAACGGCTTGATGCCGGATCGCGGCTACCTCGCCCCGTGAACCGGACAATTTGACAGGCGCGCTCAGAAACGGGTAGGCTGCGCACCTGATAAGAGACCAGTGAAAAAGGACGGATGAGATGAACTATTTTTCGTCGCTGCCGTTTCGGCGGCAGATCGAACAGTTGGGAACGTGTCGATTGCTCGACCCGAGCGAGTTCTCCGGGGTGGAGAAACTCGTCGGCAAGAAGATCGTGATCGTCGGGTGCGGGGCGCAGGGGCTGAACCAGGGCCTCAATCTTCGTGACAGCGGTCTCGATGTCGCGTACGCGCTTCGTGAGAACGCCATCAGAGAAAAGCGCCAGTCGTATGTAAACGCGACGGAAAATGGATTCGACGTCGGCACCCAGGAGGAGATGATCCCGAAGGCCGACCTCGTGGCGAACCTCACGCCCGACAAGCAGCACACCCCGGTCATCACGTCGATCATGCCCCTCATGAAGAAGGGCTCCTGCCTGCTCTATTCGCACGGGTTCAACATCGTGGAAGAGGGGATGCAGATTCGCGACGACCTTACCGTGATCATGGTCGCGCCCAAGGCGCCGGGCTCCGAAGTGCGCGAGGAGTACAAGCGCGGGTTCGGCGTGCCCACGCTGATCGCCGTGCACGAGGAGAACGACCCGGCCGGCGACGGCTTTGAGATCGCCAAGGCGTACGCCGTGGGTACCGGAGGCGATCGGGCGGGCGTACTCGGCTCGTCGTTCGTCGCGGAGGTCAAGTCGGACCTGATGGGCGAGCAGACGATCCTGTGCGGGATGCTGCAGACCGGGTCGCTCCTCTGTTTCGACAAGATGATCGAGGAGGGAGTTGAGGCCGCCTACGCGTCGCGCCTCATCCAGTACGGCTGGGAGACGATCACCGAGGCGCTGAAGCTCGGCGGCATCACGAACATGATGGACCGCCTTGCCAACCCGGCGAAGATCATCGCCTTCGAGCTCGCCGACGAGCTGAAGGAGATCATGGGACCGCTCTACGTCGAGCACATGGACCGGATCCTCTCCGGTGAGTTCTCAGCGAAGATGATGGAGGACTGGAAGCGCGACGACGCCGATCTGTTGAAGTGGCGCGAGGAGACCGGCCGCAGCACCTTCGAGACGACCGCGCCCGCTACCGAGGAGATCCCCGAGCAGGAGGTCTTCGACCATGGC
>SLST01000399.1 GCA_007130265.1 Spirochaetales bacterium | reverse complement strand
CTCGGATGATCTGGTCGGGCTGCTCCTGTCGACGGTGGCGGTTCCCTGACGACAATGGATCGATCCCGGCTCCTGTCCAGCGTCAAGCGCATCCAGCTCGTTGCAAGCCGACTGGTCGAGAATCTGCTCGCCGGCGACTATCGCAGTGTCTTCCGCGGCCCGGGGATGGAGTTCGACGAGGTTCGCGAGTACGTCGAGGGCGACGACGCCCGACTGATCGACTGGAACGTGAGCTCACGCATGGACGCGCCGTATACCAAGACCTTCCGCGAAGAGCGCGAGCTGACGCTCGTTCTCGTCGTGGATGTCTCGGCGAGCCTCTCTGCGGGTCCCGGGTACCGTACGCGTCGTGAAGTCGTGGTCGAGCTCTTCGCGCTGTTCAGTCTCGCCGCGATCGTCAATAACGACCGCGTGGGAGCGATCCTCTTCTCCGACCGGATTGAGAGCTGGGTCGCCCCCCGAAAGGGGAAGCGACACGCGCTTCGCCTCATTGCTGATATGGTAGGCGTGGAGCCGAGAGGCGGCGGCTCCGATCTCGCGCTCGCGCTTCGAACGACCGGCGAGGCGCTCAAGAGGCGAGGCGTCGTGGTAGTCCTGTCCGATTTCAAGACGAGTGGATATCTGCCCGACTTGACCCTGATGGGACGGCGACACGACGTAATCGCGGTTCGCGTGACCGACCCGACCGACCGCACGTTTCCGCTCACCGGCCTCATCCGCCTCGACGACCCGGAGACGAGACGCACGCTTCCGGCTCCGGGCTACTCGGCACGGTTTCGTGCCGCGTACGAAGCGTACTGGGAGCGGCAGCGAAAGGAGTGGCTTGCCGAATGCCGCAAGCGCGGTATCGGTACGCTCGAAGTCTCGACCGACCAGGACCCCGCGGCCCAGCTCATCCGGTACTTCGAGCGGAGGAAGGCACGATGAGCAGGGCGACCCGACGCTGCATTCCGGTGCTCCTGCTCGCCTGTGCCGCGGCGACGTCAGTCGTTGATGCCCAGTCCTACACCATCGTCGAGTCGGTCCGTCTTCCGGCCGAATCGTTCGTGGGCGATCCGATCGAGTTGCGCTACCGAGTACGATCGGCGGTGGAGCTCGAGGCGCCGACGCGTCTTCCGGAGCCGGCCTGGGGAGAGATCACGTCGGTTCGCGTCGTCGAGCAGGGGGATGAGTACGATGTTCGGGTGGTCGTCGTGCCGTTTGAGCCGGGGACGCTGACGATTCCCCCAATCGACCTGAGCGGGGTCGCCCTTGATGGGCTGAGTTTCGTGGTCTCAAGCGTGGGTGAGGATCGTGCCGAGGTGCGCGGGATCTTTGGTCCCGAACGATTGCCGGGGACACGCCTGGTGATGCTCCTGGTCATCCTTGCCGCGGCTCTCCCTCTGCTCGCGTTTCTCTATTTCGCCGGACCCGGAGGGGCTGTCGTGCGCAGGATCCTCGCCCGGCGACAGGCCCGCGTACCGTACCGCAGGCTCTTGCGTACGATCGATCGGCTCGAGAAGAACATCCGCTACGACAGTGCGCGCGATTTCTACACGCTCCTCGTGGGCGCACTCCAGGACCTCATGTCGAGCCGCCTTGGTTTCGAGTGCCGGGCGGCGACCTCGACGGAGCTGGCTTCATACCTGCCGGCCCTATCCGCCCAATGCGGGGCCGACGCTCAAGCGGCCGATCCTCTCGCGGCGGTATTCCAGACATCGGACAGTGCGAAGTTCGCCGGCACACCGGTACGCCGGAAGACCCGGCTCGAACAGCTGCGTATGTGCCGCGCGCTGATGGTCGAGCTCGAGAGCCTGCGGCGGCGAAGACGGCGGGCGCAGCGCTCACCGACGGGACGACGGGAGGCCGCCGATGTTGGTGTTTGACCGACCCGCACTTCTCCTGCTGCTGTTCGCCCTTCCGCTTCTCATCTACCTGAGACACTTCTGGCGCGGGCGGGGCGGGACGCTCACCTTTCCTTTTGGAGTCTGGGGCGGCAGAGGATTCACTCCTCCGCGCACCCCTGCCTCCATACTCGTGGCGATTGCGGCGATCTCGTTCTGGATCGGGGTAACCGTGCTCGTGACGGCTCTCGCCGGACCGCAGCGCGTCACCCGTGAGCGCAGCTATCTCACCCGGGGCGTGGACATCGTTTTCGTGCTCGATCAGTCTCCGACGATGGCGGCACGCGATTTCCAGCCTGAGAACCGCTTCGAGGCGGCCCGGAGCATGATCCGCAGGTTCGTCGAGCTCCGTCAGAACGACCCGATCGGCATTGTCGGATTCGGTCTCGAAGCGTCGCTGCGTGTTCCGCCGACGATCGACTACGAGCACTTCCTTGCGGTGCTCGATCAGATGGAGATCTTCGAAATGGGCGACGGCACCGCGATCGGCATGGGGATAGCGACGGCGGTGCTTCACCTCGAGCGGTCGAACGCACCCCGCAAGGCGATCGTCCTTCTGACCGACGGCGTGAACAACGCCGGTGAGATTCAGCCGGAGACCGCGATGCGCGCGGCGCGCTCGCTCGGCATCGGGCTGTACATGATTGGGGTTGGAAGTGAAGGCGAGGTGGAGATCGAGATCCGGGATCCGGAGACAGGGCAGTTGCTGCGCGGGACAATCCGCGAGAGCTTTGACCAGAACGCAATGCTCGAGCTCGTCGGCAGCGCCGGTGGGCGCTACTTCTACGCCGGTTCGAGCACCGCGCTGCAGGCCGCGTTCGATGCGATCGATACGGTTGAGCGAGTCGAGCAGCGATCGCTTCTGCGGGTCGTGCGAGAACCGCTCGATCAGCTGCTGATCTTCTGGGGGGTCGGCTTCATAGGAATCGATTTTCTCTTTCGGCGGCTCTTTGTGCGCGAGGTTGTGTGATGAGGGAAAACCGTGACGATTGAGAGCCCCCGGGTCCTCATGGGCTTCCTTATCCTTCTTCCCGTTATCGCCGTGCAGGTGCGGGCCTTTCTCAAGGGGCGTGCCGAGATCACGCTGCTCGGGACGATGTGGGCGCACGAGTCGACCATTCGGGTCTATACCGTGAAGTGGTTCTTCTCTTCGTTCGCCTTCGACGTGTTTCTGATCTTCGCGGTGCTCGCGGCTGCCGACATCACATGGGGTGAGCGCCCGGTTGAGGAGGATCGATCCGGCCTCGACGTGGTCATCGCCGTTGATATCTCGCACAGCATGCTCGCTACGGATACCGCGCCGTCGCGCCTTGATCGCGCGATTGGCGTCGTGCGTGCGATGACGAGGCAACTACCCTCGGCGAGGATGGCGCTCGTTGCGTTCAAAGGGGCGGCGGTAACCGTGACGCCGCTGACCGAAGACGCGAACGCTCTGGAAGTCGTACTCGACGGGGTGGGACCGGCGCTGGTCTCCGCACCGGGCACCAATATCGAGGTCGGACTCAATGAGGCGCTTCGCAGCTTTCCCGAGGCGAGCTTCGCACACCGCGCGATCGTCGTGCTGAGTGACGGGGAGGCGCTCGACGGGGAAGCCGACCGGCCAATCGGTGAGTTGCGTCGGCGAGGAATCCCGGTCATGACGGTTCTGACCGGGACGAGTGAAGGCTCTACGATTCCGACCGCCGACGGAACGCCGGTTCTCGATTCCGACGGACGTCCGGCGATCACGCGGGCGGACCCGGCCGCGCTCGAGCGGATCGCCGCGAGGACCGGCGGTACCTTCTTCGATGTCGCTTCTCCTGACGTGGTGACCGATCTCAGCGGCGCGCTCTCGCGTTTCGCGACGGTGCGCCAGGGCGAGGGGTTTCGGCTGGTGCCGAGACGCCGGTACCGGCTGTTTCTCAGTGTCGCAATCGCGGCGCTGTTGGCGTCCACTGCGGTGAGGGTAGTAAGATGGCGCGGAATGCTGTGAGACTCGGCGCGCTCTTCGGCGCGTTGGCACTTCTGCTCGGGTGCGCTCCCGTCCGGCCCGTGCTGTCGGTGATTCGGGGTAACCTCGCGTACGGCAGGGGCGACTATCAGGCTGCGCTCCTGCACTATCTGAGTACGGAACACGACACGGCCAGTCAGGGGTGGCTCCTGTTCAACACCGCGAACGTCTACTTCGCGCTCGGTGAGCAGGAAGCCGCCCTCGAGGCGTGGGATCGGGCACGGCAGGCAGTGGCTGCACTCGATTCCGAGAGTCGCGCGGCAGCCACCACGCTCATCCACGCCGCGAGCTATAACAGAGGTGTGCTGCTCTACCAGCAGGGGGAGTATCGGGCAGCATACGACGAGTTTCGGTATGCCCTCAAGGTCGAATCGCGCAGTGTTGCCGCAAAGGAGAACCTGGAGTTGGCGCTGCAGAAGACGCGCGCGGCCGAGCAGGGGTCGCAGGCCGAGTCCACCGCAGACCCGGTCTCTGATGAGACCGACGACGAGCGGGGATCGACCACGCTGCGGATACTTGAATACGTTCGTCGGAAGGAAGCACAACGATGGCATGCAAGTCGCGAAATCGACGAGCTTACCGATCCGCGCGACTGGTAGTCTGCCTCTTCGCGATCTCTGTCGCGGGGCACGCACAGGTGACGACGGAGCTCTCCGAGCAGGCGCTTGCGGTCGGCGAGCGGGTCACTCTGCTCATCACCGTCGACCACGAAGAGCCTGCTGACGTCGACGTCCCCACGTTCGTCTCGCCGGGACTGCGGGTGGTAGAGGGCCCCACGATACGACCAGTCTCGATCCTGACCGACGCCGGGCGTGAACGCGCCGTCGAAATACGATTCGTGCTTGAAGCCACTACCGCTGGTCGGTTCGTCCTCCCGGCTACGGAGGTGAGTGTAGCCGGGCAGCGGTACCTGACCGAAGAGCGGTTGGTTTCCATTGGAGAGCGGCAGAACCGTAATCGCGTCCCGTTTCTCGCCCGGTGGGCAGCCCCTTCTGATGAGCCATTCGCCGGTG
>SLST01000021.1 GCA_007130265.1 Spirochaetales bacterium | reverse complement strand
TCGCGCCGATCACCCAGGCCGACGCGGAAGCCATCTCGGCGGCAGGTACGGGGCACGTTGACTTCATCGCGGGTCCACACCCATATACGCCCGGCATCCCGAAGCTCAGCGGAATGGTACGCTTGACCGGTACAGCAGGCGACGATCAACGTATCCGGAGCATCCACCTGACGCTCCCCGGGGCAGAACGCGCCGAGGTAGCACGGTGGAACGCGTCGGTAACGCCGTACAAACTGGAATCTCTCGATTCCTCGTTCGAGATCATGAGCGGATCTCTGTCAGCCGACGGTGGACACCAGATTGCGTGGCGGTACAGCTGGGACACGAGTAGCGTGCCGAACTCTGCGGGCCTCAACCTCGGCGTAACGGTTGACGTAGAGGACTACCGGACCGGAAGCCCTCCACCAGAATCTGCGTCGCACCAGTACGACGTGGTCCCGTATGTCACATCGGTCACCACTCCGAATCCTGCGATGGGAGGTATCAAGCAACAGAACATCCGAAGCTCCTCGGGCGCGTACTCGATTCTGTCAGGCAACACGCCGGGCTACATCCGTCTAGAGGGCTTCAACCTCCGCCCCATCACGTCCGGAGTTCGCGTAACTCACTCGTCGCAACCATCAGGACTCTCCGGAGGGATGCCGGCGGGCGCTGCGCTGTCGTTCACTGCGCCCGTGGCCCCGTACACAGAGCTCCTGGTCGCGAACGACGGAACCGGATCGGGATATCTGACAGTCGTCGGCGGAACGCCGGCAGTCCCGATCCCCTCAATCAACAATGTGAACGACAATGATCTACCCCAGAATCGCGAGCCGGATCCGTTCTTCACGAGGAATACGCTACTGAGAGACGACCGCTATGTGAGATTCGTACAGGTGGTTTCCACCGGCTTCAACAACGGATACTACCCGGCAATGCTGATGGACGAAGACGTGCCGATCTTCGGCTACGTGGACTCGAGCGCCGCGGACGACCTTCAGGTCAGACGTGGACGGTCCCACCCGACCATTCCAGGAAACTTCGATGAGCCTCTGATCCGGGGCACGACCTGGGACCAGATGGCCATCGCCCGGGACGATGACGGCAGATACTTCCAGGTCTCCGTCCACAATCGCCTCTACGGCCAGATGGCCCTGCTCTACGATCGCTACGCGAGCCTCTACGCCGGGAACCGTGGCGCCGCGCGCCCTTACTGGGCAAACTACACCGGCAACTTCTACGACGCGGCGAACAACAACGCGCTGACGCTCGAATCGACGCAGTTCGCGCCGGGGCTTCTCATCAACAGGTACCGTAATCCGCAGCTCGTGGTAACAGGCGCTTCGGACACTCCCGGCACGGCAGCGTCCGTGTACCTCGCTTACTTCGATGCGGCTCCCGCACGGATTGTCGTCCGGAGTCTTCAGATTGGCCGATCGGTCTCGGGAACCGGCTCCGACCTCCATACCGGCGGCCCATACGCAGGTATCCAGGCGAACATGACCGATGTGGCCTACACGACAGACAACCCGACCACCAATGGGTCGAACACGCGGCACGTGCTCGACGAAACGGCCAGTCAGTACTTCGATCTGCTGGTCACATCGGACAGCAGGATCGTGCTCGTGTACTACGATGAGAGTACGAGTCGACTCAGGATCGCGACGAGCTCGACTCCGGTCACCGGTGAGGATCCCACGGAGACAATCACGTTCGGCCCGTCGCGAGCGATCAGCGGTATCTATGTCGGGACCCACCTCTCTGCGGCGATCGACGAGTCCGATGGGATACACATCGCCGCTCACGACAGCTCGACAGCCGGGCTCCGGTATCTCTATCTGTCGGATCACACCGACACGACGCCGCTGGACGTCGCGATCGACACGAACTTCTCGGTCGGGATTTGGACCGGGATACGCCTGAATAACGGAAGGCCGTACATCGCCTACTACAACAACTCGGAGAACGGAACACGCGACGCAATCAAGCTGGCCTGGTTGCCGACGGTTCCCACCAACTACAAGGACATCACCTCCGGAGTCGACGGAAGTGGCTTCGTCACCGGAACATGGGAGTATATGACCGTGCCCACACTGACCGTGCCCCAGGGTGGGGTACCGCAATTCCGCCAGGTGAACCTTGGTTTCTCCACGACCGACGATGTGCTCGTCGGGTACCTCGGTGCCGCCATCGAGTACGCGCGACTCCTGCCTGAGGTGAACCCGTGAACCGCCGTCGCGGTCTTTCGGCTTTGGGTCTCTTTCTCCTCCTCCCCTCCCTCGCCGTAGCGGGGGGGCGTGGTGAGGAGGAGTACCACGAAGTCACGGGAACGGCGAACTGGGAGCACACGCTCGATGTGTCGGATCTCGAACCGGGACGGTACAATATCGTCGTGCGGGCCCGCGATGCCGCGGGGAACGAGTCCACAGGCGGACCGTATAACGTCTTTGTCGACCCTGAAAGCGGCCTGCCCACCGTGACGATGCTCTATCCGCGACCGGATCAGCGCGCCGCGCGCGAGATCTTCATCGTGGGCACGGCGCAGGGCAACGAGGGGGTTGACCGCGTAGAGGTCCGCATCAACGAGGGGCAATACCAGCGGGCCGAAGGACGCGAGTTCTGGTCAGCACGACTGTCGCTCGCGAACCTTGCAGACGGACCTCACACCGTCTCCGCCCGAGCTACGGATGCGAGTGGACGTACCGGCGCGGAGGAGACGGTGACGTTCCGACTCGACACGAGTCCTCCCGAGATTGAGCTCACGAGCCACGACAGCGGAGTTTTCGTGAGCCGACGCACGACGGTAGCCGGCACCGTCGCGGACGCGAACGGCGTCGCATCGATGCGACTCATCAAGGGCGACACAACCGAGGACCTCCCGCTGCGCTCGCGCAGGGATACGCCGTCGGCCTTCTCCTTCCGTATTGACCCTTCGGACCTCGATCAGGGACCGCAGGCCTGGTGGCTCGAGGCGACCGATCGCACCGGGCAGAGCGGCACGACACCGTTTCTCTTCTACGTGGATACCGAGCCCCCGGAGCTCGAGATCCTCTATCCGGGACCGGAGGACCGCGTTGACGCGCAGCTTCGGTTCGTCGGGCGAGTCGACGATGCCGTGGGAGTCGATTCTCTCGCCTGGGAGGTGCGAGGCGGACCGTCCGGGAGAATTCCCCTCGTCCCGGGAGATGAGTTCTGGACGCTCGCGGTCGACCTCCCGCCGCAGACGCGCGGCGACGTAACGGTGACCTTCACCGCGACCGACGTGGCCGGAAACGAGGCGAGCGAACGTCTGCGGCTGGCGATCGACGAGGCAGGTGACAAGCCGGTTCTGGACCTGCTCGGTCCGCAGGACGGAACGACGGTGGAGCGGGCGGTACTCGCCGGGCACGTCCGCGACGACGACGGTGTCGCGGAGGTGATCTACACGGTGAACGGCGGCCCCGAACAGCGGATTCCGGCCCACACCGGATTTCTCGTGCCACTCGACGATCTGGCCCCCGGCAGGCACGATGTCCGGCTTCGCGCCGTGGACCGCTACGGAACCGTTGGCGACGAAGTCCGAACGCGCTTCGAGGTGGCGACGCCGCTTCCCGCGATCAGCCTCGAGCGGGTGGTCCGCGAGGAAGCCGACGAGCCGTACGCGCCCGGATTCATCGTCGGTCCACGCGAGCGGGTCTCACTGTCCGGGCGGGTCACCGGCCCCTCGCCGGTGGGACGCGTCTCGTACCTGATCGGCGCGGCAGCGGGCCGGACCGCGGTCTCAGACAACGGCTCGTTCACGATCGGCCTCCCGCGCCTCTCCGAGGCGTCCGTCCAGGACATACGGATCTGGTACGAAAATGAGCTCGGGCGACGCGTCGACGTTCCGGGCTTCTATGTCCAGCTCCCCGCTGAAGGAGCAGGAGCGGCGGAGGGCCGGTCCACCCGGTTACCCCCCGGAGTCTACGCCCGCGCGCCCGACTCGGAAGCCGCAGACGATCCGGCGAGCGCGAAGTCGGTCATCGTGCTGCCGTCGGGCGGCACGCTGCGACTCCTCGCATCCGGGGGCGCCGTCTCCGACGTCAGGTTCTTCCCGGAGGTCGACTTCCTCGCGCCGCGCATCGAGGGCGAACTGATCGTGCTCGAAGCTCTCACCGAAGGCGCGACTTCCGAGCTGATCGTGGAGGCACGCGTAGGCGGCCGGACGCTTCGCAGCGCCCCGCTCGCCATTGCGACCGTCGCCGCTTCTCCGCGCATCGCGGCGCCGGCGTCGCTCGTCGGCGCGCGGCTGTCCGCGGAAGCGGACGTCTCGGTGGAGGTGAGCGCGCCGACGGGGATCCGGCAGGTCAGGATGCGAGCTGCGGGCGTCCCGACCGGCCCGGTCGGCCCGGCCTGGGTGTCGGCCGAACCCGTGGACGGCCGGTGGACCGCTCGCCTCTCGCTTCCGCCGGACGACGGCGCAGCAGTGGTGGAGATCGCTGCAGAAGAGAGCGGAGGACGGGAATCGCGCCTCGCCGTCCCGGTGTTGGTCGAGCGGTCGGCACCCGGGCTCCGGGTGATCGCACCCCGCCCCGACGACCTAGTGACCGGCACCGTCACGGTTGCCGCCGTTCTCGACGACCCATCGGCGGTCGAGTCGGTTCGGCTCGACGGGCCCCGCGGCGACTCCCGGCTCGTCGAACCGGACCGGCTCGTGACCCACACGGTGAGCGTCGCCGACGACGCAAACACCGTTGCTTTCACGATTACCACACGCTCCGGCGCGGAAGCCCGCACGACGGCGACATTCGGTACCGACGATGAGGCGGACAGGCCGCGCGTGCTGCTCCAGGTCCCCGAGGACGGCGCCGCGGCCGGCGGCGACCTGCGGCTCGCGGGAGTCGTCGTGGACGACGACCAGCCGCAGGCGATCACCTACGCGATCAACGACGG
>SLST01000608.1 GCA_007130265.1 Spirochaetales bacterium | reverse complement strand
TCGCGACCGGCATGGCCGAGCTCGTGGGGATCCTCGTCTACTGGCTGCTGCTCTTTCTGGGTATAACGTACGCGCTGGGCCTGGTGGGGTTCGAGAGTGCTGAGCGCCTGCTCTCGAGCTTCGTGCTGCACCTGCCCCGGATCTTCGTCTCGATCGTGATCCTCGCGATAGGCGTCCATGTCGCCGCATTCCTGGGCGACCTCAGCCGTCGCGCGGCGCAGGGCGCGGGCCTCTCGTACGCAGCCTGGATTGGCCGCGGCGTGAAGGCGGTGGTACTCCTCATCACGGTGGTGACCATCGTGGAAGAGCTCGCGGTCAGCCTCGACTTCCTCAAGGTTTTCCTGTATATCCTGCTCGGCGGCGTGGGTGTGGTTCTGGCGATCGCCCTGGGGGTGGGCGGTATCCAGGTTGGACGTGAGCTTGTCGCGTCCATCGTTCTGCGGCGGACGGTGAGGCAAGGAGACCGACTCCTGTGGAAGGGGGAGGCGGTCACGGTGGATGGGGTGGGGCCGGTGTTCACGCGCCTTCACGCTGACGGCCGGGTGGTACACGCCCGCAACTCCGAGCTGATGGCGGAGATCACGGTTCTCCCGAACACCGATACGCCGGACGGCCTCCCGGGTCATTGACGCGACAGGCTCAACCTTCCATAATGGCTCCACGCATCTTGCATACAAAATTCAAGACGGCGATCAGGAGGCAGGCGTGAAGACCACGATCGCAACCGACGGCGTTGACTTCAGAATCAACGGCGCGCTCACTTACTCCGAGATCCCGGGATCCAGACCGGAGAGCCACGGGCTGCTCTTCAACGCGCGGTTCATCCAGGGCATCTTTGACGACCAGGCCGACCCGAAGCGGTTCGCGCGGTTCGGCTTCTCCCACTGGGACCCGGAGGAGAACACGAGCCGCCTCGTCGACGCGCTTGCGCAGTGGTACGAGTACGGCCTGCGGGGCTTCACCGTGGGCATCCAGGGCGGCGGCCCGTGCTACACGACCGACAACCGGACGATCGAGAACAATCCGTTCGGCCCGGACGGCCGGTCGCTCGACCCCAAATACGCCGCACGGCTCGACCGGCTCATCCGGGCGGCCGACGAGACGGGAATGGTCGCGATCGTCTCATTCTTCTACGGGCAGCAGGCCGAACGCCTCACCGACGGGCGCGCGGTGCGGGCGGCCGTCGCGACCGCATCGCGGTTCCTGCGCGAAGGCGGCTACACCAACGTGATCATCGAGGTCGCGAACGAGATGAACATCCCGCCCTTCGGTGCCCACCCGCTCATCCAGGAGCCGGAAGGGATGGCGGTGCTGATGGATCTCGCCCGCGAGGAGTCGGGCGGAATGCCGGTGGGGTGCAGCGGCGGCGGCGGGTATGCCGACCGGCAGGTTGCCGAGGCGAGCGACGTGGTTCTCATTCACGGTAACGGCCAGACCCGCCAGCAGTACTACAACCTGATCCGCAGGTGCCGCGAGTGGGCGCCCGCCAAACCGATCGTCTGCAACGAAGACTCGCAGGCGACAGGCCAGCTCGCGGTCGCCTCTGCAACGCACACCTCATGGGGCTACTACAACAACCTGACGAAGCAGGAGCCCCCCGCGCGCTGGGAGATCCTGCCCGGAGAAGACACCTTCTTCGCGCTGCGGATGGCGGAGGCGATCGGGATCGAAAAGCCGATGCCCGACGCCGACGACCGGTTCTTCCTGCACGGGTTCGAGACACACATGACCTGCGAAGGCAAGCGGTGGATCCGACTCGCCTCGCTCCACCCGGAGGCGATCGACCGCGTCGACTTCTTCCGAGACGGTGAGCTCTACTGGAGCGCCTACGACGAGCCGTTCAGTGTCCACTTCCGCTCGAACTGGTTCCAGGAGGGCGTGCGCGTGAAGAGCGGCGAGTCGTGGAAGGCGGTGATCCATCTGAGCGACGGCACGGTCGTGGAGAAGCAGGCCGACGCCTAACCGCCTTCTGCTCCCGCGAGCCCGTGCTCGAGCGCCGAGCGCGAGCTCTCGAGGTGGCGGTACATGAGCGCCTCAGCCTGTTCGGCATCGCGGACGCGGATCGCTTCGAGGAGCTCCCGGTGCTCGGCGAGGCTCTCCTCCGCAGGCTTGACGAGCCCCTGGACGTTCGCGATCAGGATGATGTTCGACGACTCGACGAAGGTCGAGAGAAAAGCGTTCCCGCTCATCCGCATGATCAGCGTGTGAAACTCGAGGTCTTCGTGCCGGGCGCGGTCGGCGGCGCCTGCGGCGATGGTCTTTTTGTAGCGTTCGGTGAGTGCGGCGAGCTCCTCTACCTGCTCGGCGGTGGCGTGCTCCGCGGCGCCACGCGCACCGAGCGGCTCGAGCCTGAGGCGTATCTCGAAGACATCGAGGAGCTCACGGCGGGAGAACGTGCGCACGTAGGTGCCGCGGCGGGGTATGGTCTGGACGAGCATCTCGCGCTCGAGCTTGGTGAACGCCGACAGGAGCGGAGTGCGTGACACACCGAGCCTGCGGGCAAGCTCGTCCTGCGCGAGGCGCTCACCCGAGTGCAGATCGCCGGTGAGGATCATCTCTTTGAGCACCTTGTAGACCCGTTGCGACAGATCCTCGTAGTCGACTTTCTGCATCGTCAGCCACTATACGGTCGGCCAAATGTGGCGTCAACCAGAACGCTCACGCCGATCCACCGCGCGGAGCCTTCTCCGGCGCTGTGGCGATGAGCCGACGCGCCTCCGACGGCGACGCCGGTTCCTTCCCAGCGCAGCGCACGAGCTCAACCAGGTTCTCAACGAGCTGGGCATTCGACCGAGCCGGACGGTCGGCCCGTACCCAGGGCCCGTCCTCGTAGCCGACGCGGAGCACACGGGCGCCCATACCGAGTGCCGCGGAAGCCATCGAGAGGTCGCGCATGCCTTCGTGGATCAGGCCCCATTCGCTTCCCGGCGGAAGGAGACTCACCAGAAAGAAGAGGTTGCGGTAGTCGGCCGCGATCGCGCCGGGAAACCCGAGGCAGAAGTTGAAGTGGAGCGGATCCTTGAGGAACCCCTCGTCGCGCAGCCGGAGCGCGGTCGTGATCATACTCGGGTTGAAGACTTCGAGCTCCGGCACGACGCGCCGCTCCTTCATCCGGGAGGCCCAGAACCGGATATCGGGAACGGTGTTTATGTAGACCGAGTCGCCAAAATTGACCGACCCCATATTGAGGCTTCCGATTTCCACGCGAGGGTCATCGAGCGAAACGCATCGCTCTTCGAGCGACAGCTCGGCCGTTCCGCCGGTAGAGCCGTTGATGACGACATCGCTTCGTTCTCGCACGAGGTCGAGCGTCTGGGCGAACCAAGTGCGGTCGGCGGTCTGATTCCCCGCATCGTCGCGGACGTGCAGATGCACGATGGAAGCGCCGGCATTCGCACAGGCGACCGTCGCGTCGGCTACTTCCTGCGGCGTGAGCGGATTGGCGGTGCCGGCCGGCAGATCCGAACCGACGTGCGCCACGGGAGCGACCGCGATGATGACCTTCCGGTCGTCGCCCGGCTGCCTGAGGCCAGCGTCGAGGGATTCGGCGACCTCGTACCGCTGCTCGCTGCGGGTCATGAGCCATCCTCCGGGACGACGGTTATACGCTCGACATCAGGGTCGGTGAACTGGTCGAGTACGTCCCGGGCGGTCGTGGAGAAACTGTAGGCGATCGCGCCGCGTGGCCCTGCGAGAAACCAGTGTTTGCTGCCGGGAGCGAAGGTGAGCTGGTCGCCGGATTCGAGTACGAGCTCGTGCCGCACCGTGTAGGCATGGTGCTTGCCTGCGGGGATCCGACCGCGGTTGAGCGTCGGCTTGCCCTCTGTGTAGACAAACAGGTCGCCCCGAATGTGCCGGATGGTCTCCTCCTTGCCGGGATCCTCCGCGACCCGCGGATGCCAGTGCTCCGGGAGAGCCTGCCAGGGAGAGAGGGCGATTACCTTGACCGCAAGCCGGTCGGTCTGCACGAGCGTGAGGATCTGCGCGCCCTCCTCGCGGAGGTGGCCGAGCCCGAAGTCCGCCACCTCGATGCGCTGGGCCTCTTCGACCCGCAGGACGAGACCAGCGGCGACCATCCGCTCGAAGGCGTCATTCCTGGCCGCCTGCCTCTCCCTTTGGGTAATCACGCCTGGCTCCCGGTTGACATCATGGGCTCAAGACTATACGGTTTGTATACAAAATTCAAGTGGTTGGCCGCGAGGCGGTCGGCTGCCGGGAGCATCATGGGAACCTCAGACGGCAAGAGAACGACCGGCGAACTGGAGAGCTCCGAGCTGGCGGAGAAGGCGTGGCAGATCCGCCGGAACGTTCTCGACACGGTCTACGCGGTGCAGTCGGGACATATTGGCGGTTCGTTCAGCGAGGCGGAGATCCTCGCGGCGCTCTACTACCGGGTCCTGCGCGTGAAGCCGCACGAGCCGGACTGGCCCGACCGCGACCGGTTCATCCTCTCGAAAGGGCACGCCTGTCCCGGGCTCTACGCGGTGCTCGCGATGAAGGGCTTCTTCCCGCTCGAGACGCTCCGAACGCTGCGCGAGTTCGGGAGTCCCCTGCAGGGCCATCCGGTCATCAAGTGTCCGGGAGTCGACATGACCACCGGGTCGCTCGGCATGGGGTTCGGGATCGCGACCGGGATCGCGCTGGAGGCCGCGTGCTCAGGGAAGTCGTACGACGTGTACACGCTCGTCGGCGACGGAGAGCTCAACGAGGGGATCATCTGGGAGGTCGCCGGGACAGCGAGCAAGTACCGCCTGGGCAACCTCGTCGCGGTCGTCGACCGCAACACGGTGCAGAACGACGGGCCCTGCGACGAGATCATGCCCACCGAACCGATCGACCGGAAGTTCGAGTCGTTCGGCTGGACGGTGGAGAAGATCGACGGGCACGACAT
>SLST01000202.1 GCA_007130265.1 Spirochaetales bacterium | reverse complement strand
TGACCGAATTGTTGAAGGATGGTCTGTCGGCCCTGGAGGACGAGCGGTACACCGCGGCGCGCGAGGCGTTCGACGAGGTGCTCGCGATCGAGCTGCAGGACAAGCGCGTTGAGAACCGCAACCACGCCGTCGCGCTCGCCCGGAGCGCCCGAAGCTACTTCGAGGAGGATCCACGAAGCGCCGCGAACCGACAGAATGCGATACGCCTGGCGGATCAGTCGATCAGCCGCGACCCGGATGTCTGGGAGTCGCACTTCACCCTCGGTCGTGTCCATCAGCAGACCGAACGGTACGACGAGTCGATCCAGGCGTTTCGCACGGCCTCTCGGCTCGATCCCAACAACGCACGTATCCTCTTCGAGCTCGGCAACAGCCAGTTCCGGGCCGGGCGCCACCGCGACGCGCGCGCGAGTTACGAGTCGACCGTGGCGATCGATCCGCACTACCGCAACGCGTACTTCAACCTTGGCATCACCAGTCTCGCGCTTCGCGACGATGCACGAGCGCTCGATTCCTTTCGCTACGCCGCTCAGGTAGACCCGAAGGACCACCGGGCGTATTACCGCATGGGGCTGATCCAGACCGAGCAGGGGCAATACACCGAAGCGATCGCCTCGTTCTCGCGGGCCGTGGAGCTTGCTCCGTCGCAGGGGAACTACCATTTCCGATTGGCGCTTGCTCGTTACTATAACGGAGATCTCCCCCGCGCTGAGGCCTCGTTTGCCGAATCAGTCCGGCTCTCCCCGGAGGTTCCGGCGCATAGCTACAACCTCGCGCTGACTCGCCTCGAGCGCGAGCGATACACCGAAGCACTCGCACCGGCGCAGAGAGCCGTAGAGCTGGACAACCAGAGCGCGGAGTACCACTACACGCTCGGCCAGGTCCAGGAAGCCCTCGGGAGACTCGATGAGGCGCTTGCCAGCTACGTCACCGCGGTCAGGTTGAACAGCCAATACTACAAGGCGATGAACGAGTTGGGAAACCTGCTCGCCGCGATGGATATGCCCGGCGAAGCGCTCGACTACCTGATCGCGGCCCACCGGATCAACCCCCAGGGGTTGGAGGTCAACAACAACCTCGGCAATGTCTACCTGACTCTCGAAGACTTTGACAGGGCGATCGAGCACTTTGAGACCGCGATCGCGCTCGCGCCCGAGGACACGGCCATCCGCTACCATCTGAGCCTCGCGTACCTGCGCTCCGAACGCTTTTCGCGAGCTGAGACAAGCCTTCGAGAGGTGCTCAGGACGAGTCCGGATAACTGGCAGGCGTATCACCGGCTTGGGGAGGCGCTCATCGCGCAGAACAGGCAGGCCGACGCGCGTGCGGTGCTGAGCGAGCTGCTCGAGCTCAATCCGGACTACGCCGAACGAGCCCGGATCCAGGAGATGATCGCGAGCCTCTAGGAACCAGGTGCCAAGCGCTCAGGTGCGGCCGACCAGCGAGCAGAGCTGTTCACGACTCCACTCGATCCATACCGGCCGTCCGTGCGGGCAGACGGCGTTCTCCAGGTTCATCACCCCTTCGATGATCCGTATCGCGTCCTCGGTCGACAGCCTCATGCCGTCCATGACGGCGGATCGGCACGAGAGCGAGGCGTATAACTCGCGCTCGAAATCCGCGGGACGGTCAACGAGGTCCATGAGAAGCGAAGCGAGCGTCTCCGCCTCAACGGGTACACTCGACGGGATGGTCACGAGCTCCCACGTTCCGTCTCGCTCCTCGACTTCGATGCCCAGTCTGCGCAGCGTCTCGCGCTGCTCCTGCAGGACGTCGCCGCCATCCCTCTCCACTTCCAGGTGAATGGGAAAGAGGAGCTCCTGGCCGCTTCCGCCGTTTCGCAGCCGGTCGTAGATGATGCGCTCGTGGGCCGCATGCTGGTCGACGAGGTAGAGCCGCTGCGCGCGCTCGACGACGAGAAAGAGATCCATCACTTGTCCGAGGTACCGAAAGGGGAGCGAAGAGTCGGCAATTGCCGAGGAGTCGGCGTGCGCGGCGCCTTCCGGCTGCGCGACGTCGTTGCCTGGCGACAGCGGTGGACTTGCCGTGCCCTCCGGTGAGGCGCCTCGATCCGCGACAGACGGAGGAGGCTGATAGACCCTGCCTAAGTCGAACGCGGGGCGGGTCTCAGCAACGCTCTCGGAGACGAAGGGCAAGGCTTCTCCTCGGGTCGCCGCTCGTCGATCAAACACGCGCAGGTACTCGGAGAGGACACTCACGATCCGACGGTGAATCTCCGGGAGATTTCGGAACCTGACCTCCCTTTTGGCCGGATGGACGTTGAAGTCGACCAGCTCCGGCTCCACCTCCAGGAAGAGGAATGCGATCGGGTAGAGTCCGCCGTGGAGGTACTCGCGATATGCGTACTCCATCGCCTGCACCAGCGCGTACTCCCAGACCCGGCGACGGTTGACGAAGACCTGCAGCGCCTTTCTGTCTTTGCGCGGCGCTCCCGGCTCACCGGCAACAATTCGCGCCCGAAAGCCTTCGCCGCCGGCATCGAGCTCGTGAAGCAGCGCCGGCTCCACCTGACTCGGGTACGCCGAACTGATGCGTTCGGCAAGGCTCGACGGAGGCAGAAACGCCTTGACTTCGCCTCCCGAACGCAGACGAAAGGTGCTGCGCGGAAAGGCGAGGGCGCGGTCGAGGAAGACGGAGCGGCACACAGTGAACTCACTCGCCGATCGCTTCTGGAACTGCCTTCGTGCAGGGACGTTGTAGAAAAGGTCGGCGACGGCCACCCGAGTGCCCGGAGGCCCTGCCGCGGGACCGTTCGCGACGACTCTTCCTCCCTCGATGCGAACCTGGTGCGGAACACCGTCGGCCGGGGCGCTGGTGATCTCGAGCCTGCTGATCGCGGCGATGCTCGAGAGCGCCTCGCCGCGGAAACCGAGACTGCGGACGTGCAGGAGGTCGTCGTCGGTTGCGATCTTGCTCGTCGCGTGGGGGAGGTAGCACCGCTCGAGGTCCGCGCGGTTCATCCCGTGGCCGTTGTCGACCACGCGAATCAGCTCGGCGCCGCCGCCCTCGAGATCGACGTCCACCTCGCCGGCTTCTGCGTCGAGGCTGTTCTCGAGGAGTTCACGTACGACCGCGGCCGGTCGGTCGATGACCTCACCGGCCGCAATCTTCCGTGCGACCGCGGTGTCGAGAACCCGGATGGGGCGAGGCGGCACCGTCAGAACCTCGCGCCACCGATTCTGGTCTCGACGCTGATGACCGGCGCGAACGTGGGTCGCAGTTCGCCATTGCGTGGCGTGTATTCGATCTGACCGGCTGAATCGCGTACTGGAGTCGTGGTGATCGTGGCGACGATGTCCATGATCGGGGCGACCGGGTAGACGATCTCGCCCTGCAGGACGGTGTTCTCGTCGAACAGGTGTGCGTTCTCGAATCCGCTTCTGTCCATCAGCGTGGGGGCGAAGTAGCGGCGTTCGTACGTGACCGCGCCGGAGATCCCGAGCGGGAGGAGTCCGGGGCGCAGGGCGAGCGACGCGGCGAGATAGTCGTCGGTTCCTATGACGATCTCGTTGGTGTCCGGATCCCGCGTCCACGGCCAACGGTAGCCTGCCTGGAACCGGAAGAGGTTGGCGATCGTAAATCCGGCCTCTCCGTAGATGCCAATTGTCTCGTGCTCGTACCGCGGCGCGTCCGGGTCCTGTTTCAGTTCCTGCAGATAGGCGATCGTCTCGCGGACTCGCTCACCGCGTATACGGTCGTAGTTCGGTCCGTAGAACCCGGGCTGGAAGATGCCGTGCGACTGCTGGTACTCGAGTCGGTAGTCGAGCACGGTGATGTTGCCGAGTACGCCGGCCGCTATTCCGTAGTTCCGCAGCTCGGTGCCGCTCGCCGTCTCGTGCACGAGCGCCTGAGTCTGCATGCCTGCCTCGAGGCCCCCGGCAGGTGCGCGCAGATACGGGAGCAGTCCCCCCACGTCCGCGAAGAGGATGAGCGCGAGCGCCTCACGCTCGATCACCGGCACGTCGAGGTCGAGGGCAACGTTGAGGAAGAGTGGGTCCGCTGTGCGTTCTATACCGAACACCGTATCCCCCGCGGTGTCGACCGTGGGAAGGACGCTTGCCGGCGCGATGTCGGTGACCCCGCTTATCCCAAGCGCGATCGGCAGCTGTGGCAGCGGACGCGCGTAGAGCCGTGCGCCGAAGATCTCAGGGTCGGCCAGATCGTTCACGATTGCCTCGAACCCGGCGCGGCCGAAGTCGATCCCAAGGTTGAACCCGATCCTGCGTACTGCCGGAAAGTCGGTGTCATTGGCGTAGTTTCGCATCAGCAGCCCATGTCCGAGTTGCAGGGCGCTGAGATTCCCTACCTTGAAGAAGAAGGGGTCGCGCATCGAACCCCATTCGATGAATCGAATCTTGAGCGCGAGATCCGCGAAGAGGTCGGAAAGCGCGACCAGCGGCTCCTCGCTCCAGTTCTGGTCGGTTCCGAAAGACCACTCGTTGTTGCCGCGCGGTCTGTACCAGTCGTCCATGTCGAAGAGATTGCCCGAATAGATGACCGGCAGATAGAGCCCGGCCCTCAGTCGCCCGATCTGGAAGGTGGGCTGCACGATGAGCTTGCTGTAGGTCACGCCCTCGAGGCTGATGGCGCCGATCTCGAGCCCGAGCGTCTGTGCAAGACCAGCCATGAACTGGTCGACCGGACCCTCTCCAGGTTCCACGCCGATGTCGGGTTCGGCAGGCGCTTCCGGCGTCACCGTGACCACCTCGTCCCGTGTGGGCTCAGCGGACTGCGGCGGCTCCTCGGGTTCCGGCTCCACCGGTTCGGGTTCTTCCTCATCGATCGTGGGCTGTGAGAGGCGCGCCGCCTGAGCGGCTCGTATCTGTTCCGATAGTCCGGCGAGCGTGCCGTAGAACTGCTCGGCGACATTCGCC
>SLST01000470.1 GCA_007130265.1 Spirochaetales bacterium | reverse complement strand
GAACCGGCTCCTCCTCCGCGAGCAGGTCGTCGGGTTCGGCTTCGCCGATCGGCTCTTTGCCGACTTCCTCTTCCGCGGTAGGCCGGCCCGCGGGGTCCGGGGGGTCTGCGGGGTCCCCATGCTCCGCATGCGGCAGGCCGGCGGCGGGGTACGGATCCGGCGGAATGGATGCCACGGGCGTCGGCAAGGCGGTCTCGGGGGGCGGAGCCGGCAGATCCGGGTGGGGCGCCGACGGTACGTTCTGCGGAGCCGTGTACTCGGACGGCACCGGCGGCGGTTCGGCATAGGTCGCCGTGGATTCGACCGGCGGTGGCTGCGGTTGGGGCGCCGGACGCGGGGCAGCGAGACCACCGTCGCGATCGGCAGAGCGAAGCCCCTCGGCAAACCGCTCGCCTCCGCGTCGGTGCTGCTCGTCCGGAAGCGTCACGAGCGAAGGCGCGAGTTCTTCGGGAGGCTCGATCCCGAGGTACTCTTCCTCCTCTCCGTCCTCCTCGTCACGAATCTGCACGTCCCATTCGTCGGGCTCGATCAGTTCCTCGCCGCCGAAGCTGAGAATGGGAATCGAGTCCTCATCGAGGCTGACCTGCTCGTCTATCGCGAGATCCTGTTCGTCGGGCGCCGCCTCTTCGGTCGTAAGCTCGCCAAGGCGCATGAGCGTCCGATCCCAGCTCAGCTGATACTCCTCGGCAAAAGCGTCGACCGCCTGCTCGTAGAGCTCGAGGCTTTCGTTCAGCGCTTCGATGTCCTCGGGCGTCGCACGACTACCCTGGAGGTTGACCAGCTCGTCGACCGCCCGAATCGCCTCCTCGCGGTCTCCGCTGCGCTGATGCGCACTCGCCACCGCGGCGAGGATTCGACCGTCTCCGGGATAGAGCTTGCGCAGCTCCTCGAGCATCTCGAGAGCCTCGTCGCGTCGGCTCAGATCCACCAGGATCGAAGCCTTGGCGAGCAACCCGTCGAGGTCACCGGCCTTCGCGTCAAGATAGGTCTCGACCTCCTGCAGGGCGTTTCCCGGCCGGCCGCGACGCTGAAACACGCGAGCCCGATCCAGATGATGGTCATAGAAGTCGGCGTTGATCGTCTTCAGCCGCCTGTAACACTTCGCCGCCTTCTCATCCCGCCCGGACCTGAGGTAGATGTCGGCGAGCAGCCTCGTGGCTTCCAGGTGGCGCGGATCCAGCGAGAGCACGCGCAGCAGCACGCGCTCGGCTGCCCCATGGCGGTCGGTCCGCGAGAGCGCGAGTGCGAGCCGGTACTGGAGCTCGATGTTGTCGCTGTCGAGCTCTGCGAGCTGCTGCAGCTCTTCGATCGCATCGCCCATGTCCCGTTGGTGATCGATGAGCTGGCCGAGGTTGCCGGCAGCTCGCGAGTACGCCGGGTCGGCCTGCAGCGCCTGACGGTAGAACTGCATCGCGTCCCTCGTGCGGCCCTGCAGCGCATAGTTGGTCGCGAGGTTGTTGTTCGCCCGCGGATCCCTTCTGTTGACGTGCAGAATCTCCTGGAAGGTGCGTTCGGCCTCCTGGTAACGCTCCTGCTTCTGGAAGACGATCCCGAGATTATTGAGCGCCTCGCCCCATCCGGGCCGTGACTTCAGCGACCGTTCGTACTCAGCCTGGGCGTCCCCGAGTCGGCCCTGCTCTTCGTAGGCAAGTCCCAGGTTATAGCGCAGCGTGGGGTGATTCGGGTCGATCGATAGACCGATGCTGAACGTCTCGACCGCGCGGTTGAGATCGCCACGGCCCTGATAGAGGGTGCCGAGGTTGTTGTACGCAAGGACGTACCGATCATCGGCTTCAATCGCCTTGAGATAGGCCGCTATCGCCTCGTTGATCTGCCCGAGGTCCTTGAGGATGTTCCCTTTGTTATAGAGGATGTCGGCCCGGCTACCGAAGAGATCCTCCGCCTTCTGAACCGCCCGCAGTGCCTCGTGGAGTTTTCCCTCCTGGCGCAGGCTGACGGCGATGTTGTTGAACGCCTCCGCGTTAACCGGGTCGAGCTCGAGGGCACGGCGAAACACCCGTATCGCCTGCTGATTCCGCCCCGTTCGCCCGAGGATGATTCCCTTGAGGATATGACCGGCGATCGAGTCGGGGTACTCTTCGAGCATGTCGTCGACGAGGTGATCCGCTGTCTCGTAGTCGCGCAGCCGAAACGCGTTCCGCGCGCGGACGAGCAGTTCCTGAACCCGTTCACTGATCATCGGTAGACCTTCGCGGGTCGGGCGGCGACTTCCGGGGAGAGCTCGGCGGATGCCCGGTCGTCGAATCGACCGTACGCCTGCACTGCGAAGAAGTAGAGCGTACCGTTTGCCAATCCGTCGATCGTGACGGAGGTAGCGCGGCCAACATCGACGGGCGACGGCCCCAGCGAACCGTCGGTCCCGAAGTAGCGACCCGACTGATCACCATAGTACACCAGGTAGCCGGCGATATCCGGTTCTCGCGTCTCGGCCCACTCGAGCGTGACCGCCCCATCGTTCGGAACCGCCCGCAGTCCGGTGGGCGGCAGCGGAGGATCGGCCGGCTCATACGCAACGACGATCTCCGAGAGCCTCGGAGGAACGCCGGCCCGCGTGTCGGGGTAGAGCTCAAGACGAAGCTGAAGGAACCGGCCGCGGGCGCCGAAGATCCGCTCGCCGGGGACGACCGGCACCCAACCGTCGGGCGCCGGATGATCGCCGCGCCTCTCGGCAAGCCGGTACGAGAGGAAGACGTCGCTGAGGTGCGGAGCATCGTAGATCGCATCGATCCGGGCCAGCCGGGCGCCGGACGAGCCGAGGTCGAGGTAGTCGGTGAGGAGCGTTCCGCCGCGAGGCGGATAGTCGTGGTCGAGCAGATCCTCGACGAAGCGCGACTCGATGCGCAGCTCGTCGATCGATCCCACGAAGCCGTCGGCGAGCACGAGTCCATCGCCCCGGTGGCTCGCGATGCGGGGATAGTAGACGGTACCGTCCTGGCGACCGCTCTCCGAGATATGCGTGAGGTCCGACGGTCTACCGTCGACGAGGTACTCGATCAACCCGGTTCTGCCGTTGAACCTGATCACGTGGTGCGCCCAGGAGCGCGGAATCAGACGAGGCGGACCCTCGAGAACGAACGAGATCGGCCGACCGTCCGGGCGCACGAAGAAGTTCTCGAACCGCGCGCGCGTCGTGCCGCGTGCAATCTCGATCGAGACTTCCTGAACACGGAAATCGTGCGCAGCACCCTCCCGGGCGCTCCATCGCAGGATCGCGCCACCCTCGTTGAGCGAGACGGGATAGAACCAGAACTCGAAGGTGAAGTCGCCCCACTGCCGCCCGGGGGTGAACGCTGATCCGGCGTGAGGTTCGAGCTCGATCCGGTCCTCGGGACCGTCGACGAGGAGGGCGCCGGACCCCCTGCGGTGGGCGGTACGTGTGAGCTCCTGCGAGCCGCCGACGACATCGTGGCGTCCCGCGGCGTCCCGCAGCGGCGTTTCGTCGAAATGGAGCAGAAGCTCGGTCGTCGGCTCGGGCTCGTGGCGGTACCGGTCGAGCGTCAGGTCGAGATACCCCCGACGTCCCGGCTCGAGGCGCGCGCCCTGCTCGACGGATACGGTCCGCCACTCGTCGTCGGTTCCGAGTATGATGGTTCGCTCAGCGGCGGTGGACACAGGGGGAGCGGCTGCCTGGAGCATGAGCGCCAGACCGACCGCGAGCAGGTGCGCCGGGATTCTCGAGCTCTGGGTCACGACGGTTCGTTTTCTCATCGAGCCTTGGTATCCTTTATATCGGCACGTATGGAGAAACCATCAATATCTGCACACCTGAGCCCGCGGGAATCGGCGGCCCACCTTCCGACGGAACCGGGCGTCTACCTGATGAAAGATACCGACGGTGCAATCCTCTATGTCGGCAAGGCAAAGAACCTGCGCAGCCGGGTACGCTCGTACTTCGCGCGGGACAAGGACGTCAAGACAACCGTCCTCATGAAGAAGGTCGACACTCTCGACACCATCGTCTGCCGCACCGAGTACGAGGCGCTGCTGCTCGAGAACAACCTGATCAAGGAGCACAGACCGCGGTACAACATCAATCTCAAGGACGGGAAGACCTACCCGGTCATCCGGATCACGAACGAGGAGTACCCGCGCGTCTTCCGGACGCGTCGGATCGTCGAGGACGGGAGCTCCTACTTCGGACCGTATGCGAACGTCCACCACATCGACCGGTACCTGGAGGTCATCGAGAAGCTCTTTCCGCTGCGGAAGTGCCGGGGCCCGATCAGAAAGCGTGCCCACCCCTGCCTCTACTACCATATCGGGCGGTGCGCAGCGGTCTGCGCGGGCAAGACTGACCGTGACGAGTACGGGAAGCGGATCGAGGGGATACGCAAGCTCCTTTCCGGAGAGGCCGACGCTCTGCTCGCCGATCTCGAGCGCGGAATGCAGGCCGCCGTCGCCAACCTGGAGTTCGAGCGCGCCGCCGACCTGCGCGACACGATCGCCGCGATCCGCGGCACGCAGGAAGAGCAGCAGGTCGTCGACTTCGATCCTGACGTACGCGACTACCTCGCCGTCCACGACCGCGACGGTCTCGCCTCACTGGCGCTCTTCCATATGAGAGGCGGCCGCATGCTCGGGAGTGAGATCTATCACGTCGAGGTATACGGCGAGCCAGACGACCTCATCCCGCAGTTCGTGACGCAGTACTACACGACCGCGGGAGTTGCGCCGGAGAAACTCATCATCGGCACGGGGGCTCCGGTCGGCGAAACCATCGTCGGTGATCTGGCGCGTTTCTTCCGGGACGAGCTCGACGCAAGGGTCGACGTCCTGATGCCGAATAGCTCGCGCGACATCTCGGTGACGAACCTTGCGATGGAGAACGCGCGGCGCGATCTGGACAAGCGCGTGCGTGAGCAGGGCAATATCCCGG
>SLST01000494.1 GCA_007130265.1 Spirochaetales bacterium | reverse complement strand
CTCTTCCCACTCGTCGCTCCCGGAGACGAGACGCCCGAGCGCCCGGGAGTCTGCCCGCAGATACCCGTCATCGAGCACGTTCTGCGTATTGCCCGCGAAGTGACCTACGTAGAGAATGTTCTGCTCAACGAGGTCGTTGAAGAAATGGGTGCCGAGCGAGAGATCCGGCACGAGTCCCTCGTGCAGCACGTCGATCTCACACAGCACGGATACCGGACGGATCTCGGAGAACGACACAGGCACTCCCAGGGACGGAGTACTTGTACCCCACCTTCCCGGCCCGATGAGCACGATCGGCCCCGCGGCCTGTTTGACGACCTTTCCGATCACCCGCGCAAGCGCGTATCGCTTCGCCTCCGGCAGCTCCGCGTACCGTGCCGGTGCAACGTACAGCACGGTCGCGACGTCGACCGTGCGTGAGTGGCCGATCACGCCGCCTGATGACCGCATGATGACGTGCTCATCCGTCGCCTGCGGGAGCGGCTCCGCGTTGACACCTTCGCCGTGCGCCTGCAGCTGCACCTGCAGCGGCCTGCACTGGAGCACGTTGATCGTGAAGCCCCAATCCGGGTCGAAATTCGCGGTGAACTCCACGTCGACGTCCGTACCGTAGGCATCCCGCACGACACCGAGCATCTTCCGCATCTTCCCGACCAGAGGCGTCTCCTCGAGAGCGGGATCGAGCGTGAGTACGTATGCATCGCGATCGTCCATCCCCTGCCGTCGAAACGTGCGGGCAAGCTCCGGATCACGCGTTGCGAACCTCGCGACCGGAAGATCGGGAGCCTCGTTGACGATGTCGAGGAAGTGAACCTGACGAAACTCGTTGTGAGTTATGTCGAGCACATCCACCTGACGCTGCGCGTGGCGCATGCGATCATCCACGCTCGCGTCCGGACGGAGGTGCGGGGCGCTCAACGAAACGACGCGTGTGTAATCGTCGTCATTCCGGTCCACCGCGCGCGTGCCGAGGCCAAAGACGAGCCGCAGCATACCCGCCGCCGGATCAATGGCTCGATTCCACGCGTACGGGTTGAACGAGTACCCAACGCCGGCGAGCTGCGGGAGGAAGAGCCCGCCGTACGGGGTGCCGGAGACACGCTGTACAAGCAACGCCATCTGCTCGTCCCGGCCAAGGACGCCTCGGGATGCGCGATAGGTCAGCGCCTCATCCGACATCGTGCTCGCGTAGATTCTGCGCACCGCATCCATGAACCGGTCAAGGCGCTCCTCAGGAGTTCCCTGGTTCACGCAGAAAACCGACTCGTACTTGCCGGAGAACGCATTGCCAAAGTTGTCCTCGAGGAGGCTCGACGATCGGACGATGATAGGCGCCTGGCCGAAGTAGTCGAGGAGGTCGGCGAAGCGCGCGACGATGTAGTCCGGAAATGTCCCGCTGAGCAGTCGCGAGCGCACGACCTCGTTGCCCTCGAGAAACGTCTCCGGGTCCTTCTGTCGCTGACGCTCCCACCAGCAATCGTTCGCGACGAGAAAGGTATAATAGACGTCGCTTCCAATGTAGAAGGAGTCGTGCGGCTCGAGAAGCTTTGTCCATTCGGGGTCGGACTGCCTGAGCACCGCTCGAGCGAGCAGCATCCCGAACGCCTTTCCGCCGATCATCCCGGTCCCGATCATCCGCCTCCAGATCGCGAGCACGTCCGGGAGCGTGAAGTACCGCTCGGCGAGCGGTAGCATCCGCTCATCATTCGTAACGATCAAGCGCACAATCTCTGCGAGCGTTCGCGCCTCGTCGTCGGGGGAGGCGCTCCCGGCCCGACGACCTTCCGCCACGCGTTCGGCGCTGAGAAAGGTCCTGTCCCATACCCCGACCATCCGGTAGCTCGCCGAAGGCAAGCCGGGCCATCCCGACGCCTGGACGATCGCCGCGGTCTGGGCGCTCGATGTAACCGGCAGGAAGCGTCCGTCGCGTTCGATGTGCATGCGCATGCGCTCCGGTGTCTCCCGCTCGAAGATCTTGATCGGCTGCATGTAGACGCTTCCGCCGTACCTGTAGGCGTCGATGAGAATCTGCGTGGTTTCGCGCACGGGATCGGCCGCGTGGTAGCTGTGAAAGGACCGGTACATCGCGAAATACGCGACGGTGTCGAGGCGACGGAGCAGCGGGCACGTCAACCGAAAGAAGTTGCCGATCATCCGGTCGCTGTAGCATGTGTTGGAGAGGTCGGACAGCGAGTCGAATACGTAGTAGATACAGCCTTCGTGCTCGCGAATCGCGCGATGGATCTCCGTGATGAACGCCTCGAACCCGAAATCGGGTCGTACCTCGCAGACCTCGACTCCGCCAGCCGTAGTGGCCTCGAGCAGCGGTTCGTGCTGCGCGAACCGAAAGTACACGAGTTGCTCTCCCTCGCGCTCGGCGTGCCCTGCGAGCGCACGAACGAACGGAAGATAGACGCCAATATCGTCGACCTTCCACACGACATTGTCGCCCTCGAGCAGCCCGCCCAGCGCACGATCGAGATCGACAATGCCGGTGCTCACCTCAGCCATGGTGAACAGTCTACACGAATGCCGGACCCTCGTCGCCTGACAGCGGCTCGGTTCAGCTGCGCCTACCGGGTATCTCCCCGGGTCTGGTCGATCGCAGTCAGGGGAACCTTCGTGATTCTGAGCCGGCTGTTGCAGATGCCGTCTTCGGCCCGACCAGCGTAGTATGCTAGAAGCACCGAGTCCGCAGTGAAGTGGATCGCAGTGTAGCAGTAGCCGCCGCCATCCTCCTCGCGCTCGACCGCGAAATGGCTGGTCCAGGTCGCGCCGTCGTCCTTACTCAAGGCACCGACAAGCGGTGTCCTGCCCCATGAGTGCCGTTCGATCGTGCGAGTCTCATAGTTGGGTATCGGGTTCCAGATCGCGAGGAGCGCCCGGGACCGAGCCTCACGCTTCATCGAGAGCGGCGACTGCGGCGACGTGAACCTGGATGGAGCAGCGGGTGCCCAGCTCTCTCCCCCGTCGACTGAAAAAGACTCGTACTGACGACCCAGATCGGTTCGAAAGTACATCCACAGGGAGCCGTTGCTGAGCTCGACGATGCCCGGTTCCTGCAGGCCACTCCGAGAGTGCGGGTTACTGAAGGCGCAACTGCTTCGGGCTTCTCTCCACGTTTGGCCATCGTCGTCCGAGAGGAAGACGAATACCGTGCACCGCACATCGAGGGCTTGCAGCCCATGCTTTGCTTCGTCACGCGACCTCGCCAGAGCAGTCGGTACAACAATACGTCCTGTCGAAAGCCTTACGACACGATCGTTGTTGGTCACGTAGTACCCTGCTCCAGGCACAATCGGTCTCGGCTCGCTCCAGGTTTTGCCTTCATCGGACGACCGGAATAGAAACAATCTGGCGTCATGGTGATCCATACGGAGAATGGCAAAAAGGCCGACATCCCGGTTCTGCATTCTCAGCAGACTCACGGACATCAGGTTCATCGCGTTGTACTCACCAGGACTCGCGATGACATATCCCTCAGACCATGTCTCGCCACGGTCAGACGAGTAGCGAGCGACGAGGTGCGATTCGGCGTCATCAGCGAACGAGGCCCGAAAACTGCTGTATACGAACATGATCCGGCCATCCGCGAGTTCCAGGAATGCTCCTTCACCATTTCGCGGGTTCTCCGGCGATGGCGCGAGGTCCAACACCAGGCGGCCGTGCTTCGTCAACATCTGTCCCTCCAGTCGATCATCGATCCGGTAGATAGTAGGCGCGACCGCACCGGATGCATAGCGTGTCCAAGCAATGTGCCGAACAGCCCCGAAACGCGTCCATGGCCGGCGACGTACGGCGGTGCTACGCTCCGTCGTAACGGAGTTGACGGATGTATGAATCCAAACGATGCGAACGAGTTGTCCTCAGGTTCCCGCGATCCTCCGATTTCACCCTTGAGCGAGGCGTCGGCGTCAACTGGCACCACAACTGGTTCCCGAACGGTGCCCCCCGCGACTCAGCCCCACCGATCGACGACTCGGAGAGATGGGATACGCTCCTCAGCGAGCTGACCGTGGCGCGCCCGTCATGTCTGCGCTTCGGGTACGCGGCCCGTCGATTCACCAACGAGAACGGCGCCATCGACTTCGGCGCGGAGGGCTTCGAAGCCCTCGCGCGGCTTGATGCCTGGGCGGCGAAACACAACTGCATTCTCTGTTTTGATCCCTGGATGATCCCTCCTGCGCATAGCTTTGGAGCGGGCACCGACGGAAGCGTCGCGGACGCTCCGGCCGACCCTCAACGATATGTAGACGAGTTTCTCGTACCCGTCATGGAGCACATACGCAACACGCTGAATCTGCGATCAGTGAGAGACTTCATCCTGCTCAACGAGCCGCTGACTTACGGCGAAGACGGTACCTCACGCGCCGCGTTCAGCTGCCCTGAGGGGATCGACCGTTTTTCGGTCTACTTCGAGGTGCACCGTCTGCTTCGGCAACGGATGTCTGAGCGCGACATCGACTTCAATGTCATCGGCCCGGACACGAATTCAACGCTCTACTGGGCAGTTGACTATCTCAGAGACCGTGACCTGGACCTGACGCCGTTCATTGACGCGTACGACCAGCACAGTTACTGGGTTCGGTTCGACTACCTGCCGCCGAATCCATCAGTTGCAGCCACGGTACCGGTCGGGGACAATGTGGATAACCAGATCCGCACAAACGCCCGCTTCGCGAGGTCTCACGGAAAGCCGTACTACATAACCGAGCTTGGGACGTTCTACTATGGATGGCGGCGCGGCGATCCGTTCGGTCCCGCGCGTCACGACGCAGTTATTCTCGAGGCAGAGATGATTGTTCGGTGCATGGCAGTTGGTGTGGGAGGATTCTACCGCTGGGCGTTCATCGCGCCGGGGGAGTACGGCGATGGGGTCTGGGCGTTCGTCAACACGG
>SLST01000586.1 GCA_007130265.1 Spirochaetales bacterium | reverse complement strand
CTGCAGCAGGATATTGGCGAGACGCTTAACAAGTTCGGCTCCGAGGAGCTGAAGAGTAAGTACCTGCCGCGGCTTGCCTCCGGTGAATGCGGCTCCTCGATGATCCTCACCGAACCAGATGCGGGAAGCGATCTGCAGGCGGTGCGCCTGCGGGCCCACCAGGCTCCGGACGGGAAGTGGTACCTGAACGGTGTGAAGCGGTTCATCACCAACGGAAACGGCCGCATAGGCCTCGTGCTCGCGCGCAGCGAGGAGAGCATGCAGGGCGCGCGCGGTCTCTCGTTTTTCCTCTACGAGCGCGACGAGAACATGGTCATCCGCCGCCTCGAGGACAAGCTCGGCATCCACGGTTCGCCTACGTGTGAGCTGCAGTTTAACAATGCCCGCGGCTATCTTGTCGGCGAGCGACGGCGGGGCCTGTCGAAGTATACGATGTGGCTCATGAACAGCGCGCGACTCGGGATCGCCGCGCAGGCCGTCGGTATCGCGGAGGCGGCCTATCGCGAAGCGAACAAGTACGCCGAAGAGCGGGTCCAGTTCGGCGTGCCGGTGAAGTCGCTGCCGCCGGTGTATGAGATGCTCACCGAGATGAAGATCTCTATCGAGGCCGCCCGGACGCTGCTCTACGAGACCGCTCGCATCGTCGACCTCAAGGAAGGGCTCGAGCACATGAAAGAGCTCCATCCGGACCGGGCAGACCAGATCAACTCCGACCTCAAAAACTACTCACGGCTTGCCAATCTCCTCACTCCCATGGTCAAGGGCTATGCCACCGAGATGGTGAACCGAATCGCCTACGATGCGATCCAGATTCACGGCGGCACCGGTTTCATGCGGGACTTCAACGTCGAGCGCCACTACCGCGATGCCCGAATCACCAGCATCTACGAAGGAACCACGCAGCTCCAGGTCGTCGCGGCGATTGGCGGACTGACCTCCGGGACGATCATCAACGCGCTCGACGAGTACGAGTCGGAAGACCTTTCTCATGCGCCGCAGCTGCACAAACGCCTACTCGCTGCCCGCAACAAGTTCGAGAAGGCGCTCGTGCATATCAAGGGAATCGAAGACGACGAGCTGGTCTCTTACCACGCGAGAAGGATGGTCGAGATGGCGACCGATCTCGTGCAGAGCTACCTCCTGTTGCGCGATGCGCGCCACTCGGAGCGCAAGCTCCACGTCGCGGAGACCTTCATCGAGAAGATGGGGACGAGGATCACGATGAACGCGGAGTTCATACTCGACGGCGAATCGAGCCTACTGCGGAACTACCGGGAGATTATCGGGTAGGCGAGCGGGAGGCCCGCCCCTCGAGGCCTATGCCTTGGGCTTCAGGCCAATCAGATCTTCGAGGATAAGAGCCGAGTCGGTGATGAACTCGACGCACCTCGTGTGAAAGAGGTCCTTATCCATCGCGGTCGTCTGTCCATCGGGTTCCGAAAGATCGACGCCAAGGAGGTCCGTGCAGCTGACCGAGCCGTGTATGGCCTCGAAGCGATCCCGGAACTCGCGAATAAGCTCCGACTTCTTCTCGGTCGAATTGCCGCTCTCGCGCTCCTCACGGAGCTTCTGGCTGAGCGCTTTCAGCGCTCCGGCCACCGCTCCGCAGACGGTCGTAGGCCTGCCGACCATTGGCGCGCAGGGCTTGCGGATCGCTTCCATTGAGTGCTCGTCGAACTCGAAAAGGTCCGCGTAGGCGTTCAGGATGGCGTGCGAGCAGTCGTACCCCTCCTCGAACTTCTCCAGCGCCGCCTTCACTCGCTCTTCCATGTCGCCTCCGTGTCGCGATTATAGCCGGTATTTCCCGTCCGAGCAAATGAGATTTCATTCTGAGACTCTGAGCTCCGTCTCGAGCGCGCTCCACAGCTCGTCGTCGATCTGTTCGAAGAACGCTTGCACGTTCTGGTCTACGCGGTGCGGTCCGGAGAATCCGAGGACCGTCGAGGCGATCCGTTCTTCGCGCAGGCAGTACTGGAGGTTGAGGGTCCCGAGGTCGACCTCCCGCTCACGGCACCATTCCCACAGGCGCTGCGCCTGCGCGATCGGCCCCTCTGGCAGTCGACCGTGGTACTTCGCGCGGTCGACCATGCTCGCGGGTTCGGCCCCTCCGAGAAATCCGTTTACCATGATCGATGCGTTGACCACGCCCACGCCCGCCTCGACCGCCGGTTCGATCACGCCGTGCATCGCCGAGCGGTCGAGCAGGTTGTAGTCCTTGAAGGTAAGCGATACTTCGAAGTCGCCGGTTTCGATGCACCGGCGGTGATGCTCGTGACTGCGGCACCCGAGCCCGATCGCCCCGATTACTCCTTCCTCCTTGAGCTGCTTGAGCGCGTCGCGCGCGCCGTGCGGCTCGAGGACCGGATCGAGCGACTCAGGGTCGTGGACGAGGACGATGTCGAGGAAATCGACGCCGATCGCCTTCATGCTCGTCTCAACGCTCTTCATCGTGAAGTCGTAGCTGTAGTCGTGCGGCCGGACCCGCGTTCCGGTCTTCGTGCAGATCACCAGGTCCTCGCGACGGTTTCCCCGGGCGAACCACTCCTTGAGCGCGACCCCTATGAACTGCTCGCTGCGTCCGCCAATATAGGCGCCGGAGGTGTCGATGAAGTTCATCCCGCTCTCGAGTGCGCGCAGCACCGTCTCTACCCCGGTGGTCTCGTCGAAGGTGCCGTCGCCACGATGGCCGAGCCAGGCGCCGCCAAGTCCCATGACCGTGACCTCCAGGCCGGTTCGTCCGAGCTGTCGCCGCTCCCATTGCTTCTTCTCGCTCACTGTCGGTCTCCATTCGTCAGAGTTCGGATCATGGCGCCGAGCACCCTGATCGCGTTGTGCACGTCAAAGACGTTCTGGCACTCGTCCTCGTGCTGCCACATCCACTCTGCCAGATCATCCCAGGCGGCCGCTGCACCGGCCGTATCCGCTTCGCAGACATCCCGCAGGATGGCGATGAGTCGGCCCCAGATCATCGCGTGCAGCTTCGCGTATTCCCACGATGCGGCGTGAACCGTCGACGCTGAGGAGACGTTGCGATCGATGACTCGCTCGAAACGCTCGATGTCGTCGAGTGCCGCGGGCAGGGCGTCTGCGTGGGCCGCGACCGTCTTCACCGACGGCGACTCGAGATCGAGTGGGAGAAGGCGCTCGGAGAGCGAGCGGTAGAACTCGGCGCAAAGCGGTCCGTCGTGACCGAAGGCGCTCCGGAAGTAGTCGTCGGCACACTCCTCGAACGAAGATCCCGCGTTCCACAGGGTTCGACCGAGCGCGGCGAGGCCGAGTCCGTGAGGGAAGAAGGCCCGCTGCACCTGGCAACTGATATACCCGTCGAGTCCGAGCCGCTCGAGATTCCCGATGTCTTCGTGGAGAACCTCCGCGATCTTCATGTAGCCGGGGTCCTTCACGTGAGCCCACATGTAGTGGTAGTCGAAGACGAAGCTGTCTCCGTGGAAGTGTGACTGCCACGCACGGAGGAAGGCGAGGTTTCCGGCCACATCGCGGGGGAAGACGAGCTCGTTGCGGCGGTACTCCGGGAGCTCGGGGATTGCGCCGTCGGTCGTGAACGGTTCGCGGTAGGTCCGCGTGATTGGTGCAAACATTAGGATAAACCGGTCAGGATTGGCGATGCGTTCGCGCTCGGGCGGCCACAGGAGATCGACGTAGATGAGGAAGACGATCTTCGTCTGAAGGCCGCGACGGCCCAGGAGCTCATCGATCTCGTTGAGGAGCATCACGTAGAAGTCGGCCGGCCGCGCCTGCCGGCACTTCTCGCACTCGCACTGGTTGTTCGACCCGTCGGCGAGCCAGACGTGCATCACGTCGATCCGTGGGTGCGCGGCGGCGTAGTCGGCGATTTCTTCGACCATGATGCGTCTTGCTTCTTCGTTGGAGTAGCAGAGGTTCGTGTTGAGCGGTATGCCGTCGAACACTTGCCGCTCGCCGTCGACCTTCGCGAGGTAGGTGCGGACCGCCGGGTCCACCTCGTGGACGCGTTGATCCCAGCTCAGCCCCTTGATGCCGAACGGCTCGGTCGTCCAGCCGTGGCCGACTGCCTGGTAGAGGAGGCCGCGTTTCGCGATCTCGTCGACCGCGCGATCCACGTAGCCGCGCGCCTCGTCGACGGAGAACTCCTCACCGTCGACGAGAGGGTTGTCACGGTGCGCGTACCAACGCTCGAAGAAGGTGTACGCCTCGCGAAACTGGATGAAGTAGCTGTTCATCCCCACCTTGGGGAGCCAGTCGACCGTGTCGGCTATGTTCTCGTAGCTCACGGCTCCCTCAATGCAGATTCCGCGGTGCCGGTACGAGGGAGTCTCGAAGACCGTGACCGCTGCCGCGGCGGCGTCCGAGCCGGGGAGCAACTCGCCGTCTTCGCCGGGGCGAACCCAGCGGCAACCGATCTCCGTGAGGTACCGGTAGACCGCGAGGAGCACGCTTCGCTCGTTGTTTCCGCAGATGAGGCCGACGCCGTCGTTCACCCGGATCCCTATCGCGTCGTCGAACCTGGGATCCGCGACCTCAGGCAGGGTGACGGTGGAAAATGCTTCCGCGAGTCCGACCGCGATCCCCGACTCGTCGGGGTCGAACCGCTGGGTCTGCTCGATCGCCACCTCGTCCCCCGTGATCAACTCGAGGTAGCGGCCGAGCTCGGTGGCGGCGAAGTGTGTCGTCCTGGTTCTCTTCACAACGATGATTCGCATTCGCATGACGTCTCCCGGTGATTCCTGCGACCACTCTACTACGGACGCGCGAGAGTGGCTACTGGATGGAAGGGCGATGGACGAGCGATGGCACCCGGGGAGTTTCCAGAGGCCCGCCCGGTGGGTTACTCTGGGAGAAGAGGGAGGATCCGGTGCAGGCGACAGTAGCGTACTTCACGAGGACGGGACGAAGCGAGCGGGTGG
>SLST01000503.1 GCA_007130265.1 Spirochaetales bacterium | reverse complement strand
TCCGGTCAGGCGGGCGCACCGCTCATGTCGTTCCGCGGAGCCCATCTCGTACCCTGATGTCGCAACCCACGTGTCCCTCGACGGATCGCAGGCGATGCTTCCCGCCACCGTCTGAACGAAGGCCTGGTCCGGGTACTCCGTGTCAAAATACGCATGGCTTATGGCATACTCATTTGAGATGTCGGTAGGCAGGGGCGTCTCGCTGTACCACGCGATGAGCTCTGCAGCCAGCGGTCGGTACTCTTCTCCGGCGATCAGGTTGATTGCGCTCAGCGATCCGAGTACTGCGCCGCACACGTCGCCCGATCCCGCCACACCGCCCCGGCCGAAGTGCAGCATATAGGTCGGCACCTGGTCATACGGATATCCGATCTCATTCTGAAGCGACGCGATGATGGCGTTGAATGCGCCGTAGGAACAGGAAGCCACGTGGTGACCCTGATGCCCGAGCTTCCTGACGAGCTCGACATCGAGTGGCACGTACGGCCATGGCTGGGTCTGCGGGTCGACATCCGCAGCGGTGTCGGCAGCCACGATCCTCTGCGCGAGGCGTTCCTCGAGCTCGAGAAGCTCTTCCTGCCTCACAACATCGTCGGGAGGTCCGTTCGAGACGACCATGCCAATCAGCAGACCGACGGCGAACACGATAGCGATGCCAACGGCCGCGATGGCGATAGTACCTCGCCTGCGTATCTCCATGATCCTCTCCTTCTCTTTCGCACGCTGTTGCCCGGCAGCTCCTCTCGTGGTGTCTCACTCGTGCCTTGATTCCGTCGGATCGACGCACTTGCTCGACCCGAGACCCATACTCTCGCTGAATTTTCGACCCGCAAAGCGCTCCTGTCAATGCGCGAAGCGGAGTCCGAGGCGAATTCGATAATAAAGTCGCGATGTCTGATCCCGGTCGGCTACGATCGCCGCACTCGTCGCTCGTCCGACTCGAAGACGGTGGAGGCGAACCCAGGCCACCGGTTCACATCGTTCGGACCGGCGGGAGGCGGCTCGCACGCCAGTCTGCCCTGCGACACAAAGCGGCTCTCCCGAGCCTCGAGGTGTGCGATCAGCTTCCGATGGAGCTCATCGCGCTGAGTCGCGTAGTCCGCGGTGTCCGACAGATCGTGCCGCTAGCCCAGATCGCGGCTGAGGTCGAACAGCAGGTCGGTCCCACCACTCACGCAGTAGCGGCACTTCATCTGCCCTGAGATGCACGCGAGGAATCTCGCGCTCGCGCCGTAGAACTCCCGGCCGTCGTCGGGATCGTCGACGAAATGGCTCAGATCACGACCGGTCATGTCGGCCGGGGAGTCGGAGGCGTCGGTACCGACGATCCCCAGAACCGTCGGCATCACGTCGGCAAGCGTAACGAGCGTGTCGGGTCTCGCGTCTCCAGGAGGTCAACGGAGCGTTGCACGGTCCAGTGGGTGAGACTCTCGTTCTCGCCCACTCCGTGCTGCTTTGGGAGCGACGCCGAACCGGGTGACAGACGGTGGCGTTCGCGACAGTAGTCCATGGGCAGTTCCATCGTCTGAAACCCGTAGTGTGTGCGTGTGGGATGGAAGTGCATCTTGCCCTACGCACGCCTCTGGTGGCCCGACGCCCCGAGCGGCTGCGGCAGCGTCGTCTCACCGCCAAGCGGGAAGTCGGCATACGCCCGCGTGTCGATGTACGGGTTCCCGAGGGCGGAGATCGTGTCGAATCGCTGTTGATCGGTCGTGATCAGGATAACGTTTTGTCTTGAGTTGGACATGCGAACCTCCCGCAGGCCCGCAACGCGAGAGAAGTGCTCTTCGTCGTTCGGTCCGACCAGGTCGCCGCCACAGCCGTGTCGTGCTGCGGAGTGAGCAGTCCAGCCGGCGCGAGCTCCGCATAGATATCGGCGCAGTGCTCGGCGATCCCCGGGGTGCACGGCACGATTTCGGTGCGAAGCCGAATGGCCTCCTGGTGGACCCTGCGTCGTGCCGCAGAGCGCCCGGCGGCTCGCCTCGAGTCAGTGCCCGCTCTATCTCAACCAGGGCGGAGGTGTCGAGCGCTACCGCCACGGATTCTCCAGTACCGAGTCGGTCTCGTCCACGCGTTCGAGGTCGTTCGCGAAGTCCTCGTCAGCCCGAGCACCCCCCAACGCACTCCAGAGCTCTGCGAGGGTTGCGGACGAGCTCCCCGGGATCGGACCGAGCTCAGCGATCGGCTGTCAGTTCCTGGTGAGGACAGACCGGGCGCGACCGTGACGCGCTCGCGCCAAGCGCTCGCCGAGGTTCCGTGCCGCATCGGTCGTAGAAATCGTGATCTTCACTTCCGCACAATCGCAATCTACAGTTTTACGCATGGCAACCGCTCTGTGACCGGCAGCGGATTTCTGGGGTACACTCCCGATATGGTCAGTGACACAACGGGTCCGATCCGAGTCGTCGTCGTTGGAGCCGGATCGATGGGCTCCTCGCACGCACGCGCGTACCACACCAGTCCGGGGTTCACCCTCATTGGCCTTGTCGCGCCTTCCGCCCGGCGTCGCGGACCGCTCGCCGCCGAGCTCGGCGTCGGCGAGTTCGACACGCTCGACGCCGCGCTCGAGACGACCGCACCGGACGCCGTCTGTATCGCCTCGTATCCGGACACCCACTTCGCGTACGCGAAGCGCGCAATCGAGTTCGGGGCGCACGTCTTTGTGGAAAAGCCGCTCGCGCAGACGGTTCGTGAGGCCGAAGAGATCGCCGCGCTTGCGGTCTCGCGAGGACTCAAGGCCGTCGTCGGGTACATTCTTCGGGTGCACCCGGCGTGGAAGGAGTTCATCCGGATTGCCCGTACTCTCGGCAAGCCGCTTGTGATGCGCATGAACCTGAACCAGCAGAGCGACGGAGCGTCGTGGGAGACCCACAAGTCGCTCATGAAGTCGATGTCACCGATCGTCGACTGCGGCGTCCACTACGTCGACGTCATGTGCCAGATGACGCGCAGCCGTCCGGTTCGTGTCCAGGCGATCGGCGCGCGACTCACCGATGAGATAGCGTCCGACATGTACAACTACGGGAACCTGCATGTCGTCTTCGAGGATGGGTCGGCCGGTTGGTACGAGGCGGGTTGGGGCCCGATGATGAGCGAGACCGCCTTCTTCGTCAAAGACGTGGTGGGGCCGGGCGGCAGCGTAAGCATCGTCGACCCGTCCGACGGAGGCGCCGCCGCGCGAGCGACCGCGTCCGCGGACATCGACGCACACACGAAGACAAATGCGCTTCTCGTCCACCGGGTCGCGGCGCACGGCCGCGAAAAAGGCGACAAGCTCATCGACATGAGCGACGAACCGGGACACCAGGAGCTTTGCGATCGCGAGCAAGCGTTCTTCCTGGACGCGATACGAGGCGACGCCGACCTGTCCGATCATCTCGCCGACGCGGTGAACAGCCTGAGGATCGTCCTCGCGGCCGACGAGTCGGTGCGGACCGGCAAGGTAGTGAGCCTGGCCTGATCGCCGGGAGCACCTACACTTCAGCCGCAGTCGATTGCGAGTTCGCGATCACATCGTCCGCGGTCACCTCCTCGTCGCGGTCGTGCGAGAGGTAGACTCCCTGCTGGATGAGCATCGTGCTGAGCGCGAGCTCCGCGGTCGGCAGGAGCTCCACGCGCCCGTGAAGCGCGGCTGCCCAGTGGTGCTGCGACGAGGACATGTCGCGCGCGAGCTCCGGGTCCATCAGCCGTCGTCGGCCCGCGACCGATCCGAGGTTCGCGGTCATGTCGAAGTCGATGTCTGCGATCGTGCGGTGAAAGCTGAACGGATCGACCCGCACGCCGCCTTTCGATCCGGCGATATAGCTCGCCGAGAAGGGATCGAGGTTGATCGCCCAGGCGGAGACGATCGCCATCGTGAGTCCGCCCTCGAAGTACACCATGCCCGTGGCGAACTCCTCCACGTCCATCTCCTTGCCGCGCACCGGGTCCATCTCGAGCTCGCTGTAGGTCTTCCCGGTTATCCTCTCGACTCTGGGGTTACCCAGCAGGTAGAGCATACGCGCGAGCTCGTAGATACCCGTATCGTAGAGCGCGCCGCCGCCGGCCTGCGCCTTCTGGACGAAGCGCGCCGTCCCGTACCCGTCCACGTACGGTCTGCCGCGTCGACGGTATTCCGTGGCCGCGGCGTGGTAGATACGCCCGAGCTCACCCGCGTCGATGAGCATGCGGCATGCGGTCGTCGCGTCGGTGTAGAGCTTGGCGAGCTGGACGTGCAGCATTCGTCCTGTCTCGCGCGCCGCCTCGACCATCGCCTTGCCGTCGGCCCAGGAGCCGGCGATCGGCTTCTCGCAGTAGACGTGCTTGCCGGCCCGCAACGCCTCGATCGTCACCGGCGCGTGCAGGTTGTTGTGGAGGCAGACGTCCACCGCGTCGAGGTCATCCCGCTTCAACAACTCGCGAAAGTGCCTCGTCGATGCGGGAATGCCGTACTCCGCACACGTCCGCTCGAGCGACGCCTGGTCAACGTCGCAGGCGATCGCGATCTCGACCTCGTCGATCTCCGCCCATCGCTTCAGATGCGCCTGGGCGATCTGCCCGGTTCCGATGATTCCTATTCGTTTCATGGGGATCCCTTCTCCCGGAAGCTTACACGCTCAGAGGGAACTGCGGAAGGGGGCGCGAACCGCGTGCGACCCGGCTTGGGCTCGTTGACGCATCGTTCCTGCGGGTGTAGCGTCTAGGAAACCCTCGTCAGTTCGCGCGCAAGGGCGGACTGACGAGGCTCGGGTGTTGAGGCAATGTGCAGCTCTGCTAACGCCTGCTTACTTGGTCTATCTCCTTGTCGTCTCTGTACGGACGTTTGTTCAGATCTCTCATACTCCTCTAACACATCAATCATAGTTTCGGTTCATCAGAATCCAAGAGGAGGGTCTGTATGAAAAGGATCTTGGTTGTACTCGCACTCATGCTCGTCGCTGCGGCATTGAGCTT
>SLST01000260.1 GCA_007130265.1 Spirochaetales bacterium | reverse complement strand
GCCAGTTCCTGCCAGGGAATCAGATTCGCGTGGTGCTCAACCTCGGTCGTGAGAATCTCGTCTCCCGGCTTGAGTGTTGTACGTCCCCAGCCGAAGGCGACCATATTCGTCGCCTCGGTGGCGCTCTTGGTGAAGACCACCTCACCGTCGGGCGGCGCTCCGATGAAACGCTTTACCTTGTCCCTCGCCTCGTCGAACAGCACCGTCGCCCGCTCACTCAGCTCGTATACCCCGCGATGGATATTTGCGCTTATATCGCGCAGATACGAGATCTCCGCGTCGATGATCGCCTGAGGCTTGAGTGACGTTGCACCGTTGTCGAGGTAGACCAGCGGCTTCCCCCGCATGGTTCCACCGAGGATGGGGAAGTCCGCGCGAACGCGTTCGACATCGTAGCTGGTATGGGCAGAGGTGGTGCTCACCGATGTGCTCCTTGGACTGGGCTCGACCGCAGGAGTGAGCCGACCGTGGTACCCGCAAGCAGCCCAACGATGCGCTCGCCGAGCAGATGGACCGGCCCGGCAACCGTGCAGACGTCACTGCGCTCGCAGCTTCCGGTGCCCGAGGTGTCGCAGGCAGCCAGGCGCGTCCTTCCTTCTACGGCTTCCGAAAGCTCGAGAAAGCTGATCGCCTCCGGGTCGCGGACGAGCCGGTACCCGCCGCCGGCCCCCTGTTCACTCTCGAGCAATCCCGCGGACGCCAGGCGTTGCAGAATCTTCGCGATCAGCCCGGACGGGAGCGCAAGGGTCTCGCTCAGGTCCCGCGAACTCACCAACCGATCCGGTTCGCTCGCCATGAACTGTACCGCGATGAGTGCGTACTCGACGCGCTTGGATATGCGTACCATAACTCGGACTCCATTTGTCCTATTTAACGTACCGGATGGCCGGTGGTGTGTCAAACGATCCGGTTTGTGGTCCGCCCCGTGGCCCCGCCCGGTCGACGCGGTCGCCCTGTCCGTCGCGAGCCGAGCCCTCTATTTTGCTCGGTCGTAATTCTTCTGCGCCTGCGCCCAGTTGATGACGTTGAAGAAGGCGCTGATGTACTCCGGTCGACGGTTCTGATACTTCAGGTAGTAGGCGTGCTCCCATACATCCAAGCCGAGAACGGGGGTATCGCCGTTCGTGATCGGGCTGTCCTGGTTCGGCGTGCTGTAGATCGCCAGTTGACCGTTGTCGCGGACGACCAGCCAGGCCCAACCGCTTCCGAACCGTCCGACTGCCTCGCTCGAGAAGGCTTCCTTGAACCCGTCGTAACTACCGAAGGACTCACCGATTGCCTCTGCAAGCGTACCCGAGGGATCGCCGCCGCCCGACGGCGAGAGGGTCTCCCAGAACAGCGCATGGTTGGCATGGCCCCCGCCGTTGTTGCGAACCGCGGTGCGAATCTTCTCAGGCAGCTCTCCGAGCTTCGCGAGCAGGTCATCGATAGTCCAGCCATCATACTCGGTCCCCTCTATCGCGCTATTCAGCTTTGAGGTGTAGCCGGTATGGTGCTTATCGTGGTGCAGTCGCATCGTCTGTTCATCGATATGCGGCTCCAGCGCGTCGTAGCCGTAAGGCAGGTCAGGTGTGGTAAAAGCCATGTATCCCTCCGTGTGTTCATTAGCAATTTACTCAGAAATGCCCATGGCGGAAAGTCTTCGGACTCAGCCTGCAGCCGTGATGACAACGACTCGCAGACCTGCTATGATGGTCGGTGGAGGAGATATGGGAACTTTTGGTGAATTGCTTCAGAGCGCGGACTGGAAGAACGAGAAACACGCCCCGGTGATGGAGGCGCCTGCGACCGCGAAGGTGGATGACCCGGTCACGATCACGGCCCTCGTCGGCAAAGAGATTGCCCACCCGAACACGACCGAGCATCACATTGTGTGGATCGAGCTCCACTTCAAGCCGGACAGCGAGAAGTTTTCGCATCAGCTCTCTGTGAACCGGTTCACGGCGCACGGCGAATCGGCAAAGGGCGCGAACGAAGGGGCTGCCTACACGGAGCCTGCCTGCCGCACGACGGTGAAACTCAAAGAGTCAGGAACGCTGTACGCCACGAGCTACTGCAATATCCATGGGCTCTGGGAGAGCGAGCAGCGCATTGAGGTGAAGTAGCCGCGGGCCACCGGGTGCCCGCGAGACGCTTACTCCCCGTAGAAACCGACCGGCGGGAGTTGCCCGCCAACGCTCGCCGGCTCGAACTCATAGAGAATCCCAAAGTAACGCTCGAGCGCAGGGCGGCTCTCGTGCGCGGTCTCGACGCGTAGATTGAGCCTCGGCAGGCTCGATCGAGCGGTCGCTTCATCGAGCCCGAGCCCGAGGCCGGCGACCAGTTCGGCCGTACGGTCAGGGTCTGCGAGCACATCAGCAACGCTGTCGCGCAGCAAATCGGTGATCTCTGATGCGACCGGGTCGCCCGGGCGAACCACAAGAACGGTCTGCGGCACGCCCGAGTCGGCGTGCGCCTGAAACCGCTCCTGCAGGTCGGCCACGATCCCGAGATCGTGATTCTCACGCAGCACACGCGTCACGAATGGTTCCGGCAGCACGCCCGCATCTACCCGTCCGGCGATCAGGAGCTGCGCCAGCTCAACCTGCGCGTACCCGTACTCAACACGAATCCGTTCCGTCGCGCCTTCGGAATCGAGGATGTAGCGCAGCAGGATGTCCGGGCTCGCGCCTCGTCCGATCGAGTGGACCGGTCCGCGCAACTCGCCGAGACCGGTACCAGCGGGACCTACCAGGTAAAGGACACCCCAGACGAACGTTGCGGCAACCTCCACTTCAACGCCCCTGCCGGAGAGCTGGGCGGCAGCATTGCTCGGCAGCGTTGCCGAGTCCACCTCACCGCCGATATAGGCTGCGATGAGCGAGGGCGGATCGGGATAGGCGGCGATCTCAACGGGTCGGCCGTCGGCGAGTTCGATAGAACTGTCAAAAAGCGGCGCAAAGGCGACGGCAGTCGGTCCGCGCAGCACGCCGACGCGATACGCCGAGTCCGCGAAAACCGGCATAATCGATGCCGCCAGCAAGAGCAGGATGAGCCGTGAACCCTTGTGCATCATGACCTCGCCTCACTCAATCCTCGATGAACGTGGCGATGACCCGCTCGCGATTCCACCGCTCGCGCACCGCCCGTTCATACTCCTTCGCTCTGTCCTTATCGTTCACCATGATCGCCCCGCAGAGTTCCTCCTCATCGAAGTAGAAACACTGGTAGCGCGAGCCCGACTCCCGCTCTTCGATACCGTGATCGAGCGGCATCCTGGGCTTGTCAACGCTGAAGAAATACGAACCAAACACCTCGCACTTCAGGCGAAAGGCAGGATCATCGAACGCGGAGGAGAGCCCGAGAGCGTTTCTCGCCGCGATCGCTCCCTGGTACTCGGCCGCGTGCCAGAGGTCGGTCACATGCCCGCCCACGTGCTCGGCGCAATCGCCGGCCGCGTAGATCGCAGGATCACTCGTACGCAGATACTCGTCCACGACGATACCGAGTCCTACCTCGAGTCCGGCGGCCTTCGCCAACTCCACCCGCGGAGCTACCCCGATGCAAAACACGATCATGTCGTATGACCCTGTCTCCCGGATCATCGCCACCGTGTAGCCGCCCTTCTTCCGCGGCTCGAACGAGAGGATCTCCTCCTGAAACCGGAGCTTCACGCCGTTGGAAGTCAGAAACTCTTCCATTATCTCACCGGCTCTCGTGTTCAGATGTCGAGGCATGACCTGGGGCGTCGCTCCCACGAGCGTCACCTGCTTCTTCAGCTTCCGCAACTCGGCGGCTACCTCGATCGCGAGCACTCCCATACCGTCGATGAGAATTTGCTTCGCCTTGCGCGCCGCTTGCGTGAGGCGTTCGATATCGAGCTCAGACCTGACGACGAAAAACGAATCCGTCTCATGGGGGCGAACGGTCTGTGGGTACAGAGGCTCGGACCCGGTCGCGAGAATCAAAGCCTCGTACCGATGCTCGCTCCCGTCCGAAAGACGGATCTTTCGGTCCGCCGGGACGATCTCCTCCACCGTAGCGCCGGTTCGCAGCGTGATTCCGTGCTCTTCATACCACTCGGCCGGCTCGAGCTGGAACTCAGACGGGGAAAACCCTTTGGCGATATTCTTGCTGAGTTTGGTGCGCTTATAGGGTGGATTTCGCTCGCCGTTCACCAGCAACACACGTCGGCCGTTCCCTTGCTCCGCAAGGGTACGAACCGCAGAAACCCCCGCGATACCTGCTCCAACCACCACTATGTCCCATGTATCCATCCGGGCGCCTCACTTGCTGCACGATGAATGATCGTCTATACTGGGCCTAACCATACAGAATTCCAGTCCGACTTTCTACAGACCAAAGGCAGGAGATCATGGCGACCACCACCGTACGGTATCTCGGTCTCGAGCTGACGAGTCCGGTCATCCTCTCGAGCTCGGGTCTCACGGCGTCGGTCGACGGTGTTCGCAAAGCCGAGGAAGCGGGCGCGGGCGCCGTTGTGCTCAAGTCGCTCTTCGAAGAGCAGATCACAGCCGACTCGAGTCCCGACGATGAAGAAGTCGACTACTCGATCCATCCGGAGGCCGAGCAGTACATCCGGGAGATGGGCATGCATCTCGGCCCGAACGACCACCTCAAACTCATCTCCGCCGCGAAGGAAGGCGCCGGCATACCAATCATCGCAAGCGTCAACTGCGTCACTCCGCGGTGGTGGGGCGACTACGGAAGACAGATCGCTACGACCGGAGCCGACGCACTGGAGCTGAACATCGCGCTGATGCCGCGCAAGACTTCAGAGCCCTACGATGTCGAGTCGGCCTATTGCCGAATCATCGAACAGGTACGCGCTCAGGTCGACCTCCCGCTAGCGGTGAAGATCGGCCCGTACTTCACCAACCTCGCTTCATTCGCCTCCAGCCTGCGGAACGCCGGCGCCGACGCGCTGGTCCTTTTCAACCG
>SLST01000364.1 GCA_007130265.1 Spirochaetales bacterium | reverse complement strand
TCGTCTCCGTCCTTGATCGGCACCCCGTTGGCGAACCGGTAGCGCCAGGTCATCCGCTTCTTCCCGTCCCAGTGCTTCTCGTGATGTTCGTTGAGGTCCAGCTTCGCGTCGGCTTGTTCGATCCATTCGCCCAGGTACTTGTGGGAGCTATATTTACAGGTAAGGATGAAGTTGTACCCGTGCTCAAGCAGCAGCTCACACATCGGCTGATTACAGTACAGATCGTCACCGAGTATCGTCACGCCGTGCTCCACGTAGGAGAGCCCCGCCCCGCGCAGCCATCGCTTGCCGGCAGCATTCTCGCAGTCCTGTTTCGTCTCGCCATCCTGCGGCTCGATGAATTGCGACTCAAGCGAGATCACCCGAGCGTTGCCGGGTGAGACGATCACCGGAGTAACCGCGCTGTGATAGTAGGTGGTGCGTCCATCGCGGTGGCTCTGAGTATTGCACTGGTGACAGTGCACCGACTCGGAGTTGTGAAACCATACCCCGTCAAGCGCGACCAGAAGCGTTTCATCGAAGCATCGCAATGCCTTCAACGCCTTTCGCTCGTGAAGCTCGTTGAACACTCGCTTGAACACCGGCTGCACCAGCGACACGTATACCGGATCAAGCAACGAACGGATGTGGTTGTCGGTGGGAATCTCGTTGACCCCGAAGATCGTAGAGGCGTTACTCTTGCCCTTGCTCAGCTGCATCGATCGCTGATGCGCGAGAACCGACGGACTCTGAGTGAGGAATACCGAGAAAGCGGCCAGGGCCACGTTCCGCATCTCATAGCGAGTATTACGCCCGGTGCGAGAATCCGGGAACTCGCCGATCGCCTGTTCGAGGAAGCTCATCAATGTCGGCAGATCAACGCCGCCACTGCCCATCGGCGCCAAGTATGACAGGCTAGAAAGCTAGTGTCTCGTGTAGAGATATTGGAGTTTAGGGCTTCTGACCTTCTCCTCTCTGCCGCCCATAATTAGAACTGCTGCATCCGAGCCCAACGACTTCACCTCGGGATCGGGCAGGGGCTGGCTTGCGACTCGGTTGTCTGTCCTTCCGTCGCACTTGCCCGGGTTCTGCCGGATGTGATTAACTGCGCCGCGGCAGATATTAGCGCTGACTGCGCACCACGCCGGTTACAGAAGAACGCGGTTCCGCAGGTCTACGCGCGCGTGGCGACAGTCAAGAGGTAGCGGTTTTCGACGACCGCGGTGCCGTCCGTCGCGCGGTTATGCTGGCTGAACAAGCGGTCCAGGTCACTGCGCAGAGCTTCCCGCGCGTGGTCGTGCGATACGCTGGACGCGCGAACGGCGGGTCCGAAGTAGGTGAGAAAGACATTGGCCGCGTGTTCGACGCATCGATAGTACTGAAGCGCCGTCCGCTCTTCGCTATCGATTGAGCTCGTGCCCTTGCCGAGTAACTCTTCGAGGCCTGCATTGGTACCCCAGCGCGATGGCGGGTTGATACCTGGCGGCGGCGGCATGTATTTCGCGATCGCGGCGAAGAAATCGCCACTCCAGCCGGTCGAGATCGGCGTGGCCAGGCCGATTCTCCCGCCGGGACGGCACACGCGAAGCATCTCTGATGCGGCTTGTTCCTGATCGGGGGCGAACTGAACGCCGTAGACCGATAGAACGACATCGAAGGAGCCGTCCGGAAACGGGAGCTCCTGCGCGTCGGCAACAAGGAACTCGACCTCGAAGCCTTCGGCGACCGAGCGCCGCCTGGCTCGTTCGATCAGCGCCGGAACGTAGTCGATACCGGTCACGTCACAGTACCTGCGTGCGGCGACCAGTGCCGCGGTTCCGCTTCCGCAGGCGATGTCCAGCACCCGGTCGCCACCGTGTGGATCGACCGTCGAGCAGAGGGCCTCCGCCATCACGACATTCTGTCGTGCGATCTCGTGAAAGTCGCCCGCAGCCCACACCTCCATCTGGCTCGCTGTAACGGCCTGATAGTCTACACTCTCCGTCTGGCTCATAGCTTCTCTCCTGTAACGATGAAGACCGAGAACCCCCTTCGGCAATCCGGATCGGCCAGGGAACGTGCTATTTATTACCAATATCATCATAATACGAGTTGTTGCGGACTGCAAGGAGAAGTTGAACCGGCGCGGCGAAACGCAAGCGATTGTGCCGAGTACGGGGACGAGGAGACAATGGACGACAGATCAGACTATGCGGCAGTTCCTCTCCAAGGGCTTCGGATTCAGGGTACGCTGTGCCCGGTCCCTCCAGCCAATAGCCTCGGCTGAGGTCTCGGACAGCTCCGCGAACGCGCGACCTGCGGTATTCCCTATCAGAAACCCGATCCCACGGAGAAATGGAGTGCCCAGGCGTTCTCCGCCGCGAACGTCAGTCCCGGGTTCACGGCGAAGTCGAGCCGCAGCGGCCCGATGGGCAGCCGGTAGCGGAGCCCAACCCCGATGGCGTGGCCCGGTGCGCCGAGGTCGAAGGGTTCGGCTGCGACCGTGCCAACATCGTAGAAGAGCGCGATGTAGAAGTTCGGCGCGACTTGAACCCGCGTCTCCACGGTCGCCTGCACGCGAGTGAGGCCGCCGACCGGCAGTCCGTCTTCGTTGACCGGGCTCAACTCGTCCTGTGCAAACGACCGGACCGAGTCGCCACCGCCGGCGTAGAGGCGCTCAGAGATAGGAACTCTGTTTCCCCCGAAGGGCAGAATGACGGATCCTTCGCCCTGGACGCTCAGCACGAGCGCGTCGCCCAGCCGCATGTGTCTGGTGAGCTCTACTCCGAGTCGAGCGAACGAGATGTTGGGAACGAGGAAGACGCCCGCGACGCCTGCTCCTGCGTCCGCTCGTGTGCCCGTCTGAGGGAACAGAGCGTTGTCGACAGTGTCGTAGGAGAGGGCCGTGTTCAAGGTGCTCAGACGCACGACCTCACGCTCGTCAGCGCCGGATGTGAGGTCGTCAACGAACGCGTACGAGAACTCATAGTCGGCCGCGGTGCGGATCGTTTCGGACACGCCAACGTCGGCGGCAATCACTACTGAGGTGGACCTCTCGGAGAATGCCGCGCGGGATCGGTATTCGTGCCCACCTCTCAGTTCGAGTCGGCTACCGAACCCGAGCAGGAACCGGTCGACAACACGGGTGGAGAGCCGGTACCCGATGAAACTGCCGGCCGCCTCTACACCCCAGAGCCGTCCGGTGCCTAAAATATTCTCGTCGACGAACTGAATCGACCCGGTAAACCATTGCACCGTTCCCCAGCCGGCGGCGAGCTCGAGGTACCGATTCCGGTCCTCCTGGATCGAGATCACGAGGTCCACGATTCGGTCCTCATCGGAACCGTCGGCCACACCTTCTTCGATCCGCGCAGAGACGATCCGGAACAGACCGGTCTGGTACAACTCCTGACGCCCGCGCTCGATGACGCTGCGGTCGATCGGATCGCCCGGCTCGATAGGAAATCGGTTCCTGACGATCTCAGGACGTGTTCGCAGGTCGGACCCGTCGCCGGATTGGACCCGAATCTCTCCGAGCAGTGCACGACGTACCGGCGAGAACTCGTAGTGGACCACGACGCTCGCCGATTTCTCATCGGTCACGATCCGGTAACGGACATCCGTGAAATAGCCGTTGCGTCCCAGGTACCGCTCGATCCGATCCGCGCCATCTGCGGCGATGCGCTCGACATACGGCAAGTTCGAGTCGGGAAGGAGGTCACCGATCTCGCGTGCTACCGCGTCGGGGAACTGTGCGCTGCCGGTCACCTCGACGCCGGCGATTCTGAAGAGCTGCCCCTCGCGGACTGGAAACACGACGTCGACTTCATTCTCGCTGCGCGTCGTCAGGGGGGCTTCCAGCCGCACCGTGAGGTAACCTGAGAGCAGATAATGCTGCCGGACGCTCGAAGCGATCGCGCCAAGGTCTTCGGGCCGATAGAGCGCTCTTCCGGTTCCGAGTACTCCGCCTCCCCGGCGTGGTACGTACGCGCGCAGCAGTTCGTCGTCGAACGCGTCGTTACCCTCGAATGCAACCTCGCCGAGGTAGAGACGCGGTCCCTCGTCGATCAGGAACTCAACTCGATCAACGCCTGCGAAGCCGTCCGCTGTGGTGACGACTCGCTCCGTCTCGCCGTCCACCACGTCAACCATACGGAAGCGGACGCGAACGTCCGGGAACCCTTCGCCGGTGTACCACGACTCGAGCGCGTGCGCCGCGTCGACGAGGTCCGCTATCGAACCCCTTTCCTCGCGCACTCTCTCCAGCTCACGATCGACAACACGCTCGATCGTCCTGGCGTTGTAGCTGTCGTTTCCGATGAACAGAACTTCTCGCGTCTGACCAATCAACGCTGTGGGAAGCGCAGTGACGAAGGCGAGGAGGATAGCTGTCCGAACTGCTAGTCGAGCCATAGCCTCCACGCGAGCCGCAGTGTGTAGCTCTCTTCTGTCTTGCGGTTGAAGAGCAGGAACCAGCGCTCCTCGTCGCCGAGCTGATACTCTACTCCGATCTCGCCGATCCGGCCGGTCTCGCGTTCGCGCTCAATCTCGAACTCGATTCGTTCGAGAAACCGCCGGTCCTCGTCGGCTATCTGATCCGTGAGTTGACTGATGATCTGCCGGCCGAACACCTGGCCCAGCGCCGTCACGGTTCCGCCCACGTTCGGAGTGAAACTCAGGTCTGAACGCCTCGTGCCTGTCGTCAAGAGCAGGATTGCCTCGTCGGTAGGGAGGTGCGGAGACGAGACGACACGCACCTCCACACTCGGCACCGATCCGCTGACAGTGACGTTCATCGCATAACCCTGAACCTGTGTGGTAGCAGTCAGGCGTAGCTGCGGCGCAGAGGCGGTCTCAGCGGGGAAGCGCAGCTCGAGCTCTTCGACCTCCAGACGGGCAGAAGGAAGTCGAACGGTCCCGACATCCGTGAAGACTCGGCCGGTCGGGCGTGGAACAGCCGCGTTCCCGCCGATGGTCAGGTAGGCCGA
>SLST01000053.1 GCA_007130265.1 Spirochaetales bacterium | reverse complement strand
GGTGCGAGCCGGTGTGAGCAGGCCGATCCGGTCGTAGTGCCGTAAGGCCTTTGGCGTGATCCGGTTGATCCTGGAAAAGTCTCCGATCGAGTACATCCTTCGTCTCCTGCGCAAGAGATGGCGGTATTCTACGGTTTGCCCCAAGGGAAGAGTCAAACGAATCGGCGAAGAATCACATTGTTCGGTATTTCGAACGCAGCGGCACGCGTCCGACCCGGTTCCCGAGCCGGCGCGCTACGAGTCGGCGATCATCCCGGGCTCTTCGGCCTCGGCTATACGCAGGCCCGCCTCCGCCGCCCATCCCTGCGCGTCCGAGCGGTGGCGGCGCTTGATGGTTGCGCGCAGCGTCGTGATCTCGCCGCTTGGAAGCGGGAGCGTTGAGAACGCGGATGCACCGTCGGCCTGGATGAGCACCGTGCTGCCGATCGCGCGGCGGCGGAAGTCGACCCGTTGCAGGCGTGAGTACGGGACACGCAGCGATTCGAGCTCACCCTGAGGTGAGTCGAACAGGTCGTAGCGCCGCCATTCGATGACGAGATCGGTTCGCTCGAGACGCAGTACACCCTGAATCGTGGAGAGTCCCAGGTCGAGCGAGAACGGGATCGATTCCATGGGCGCAGTATAGCGCATCAGGCGTGATCCGCGAACGTTGCACTCGCGCCCCGGTGCCGGTATAGTGCAGCGGGTTACCAATGAACCCCTTCGCGGACCGCCCATACGCAGCCAGCCGTTTCGCCCGGATCGTCGCGATCGCCCGCGGGACCAACCCGTTCTACGCGCGCTGGATCGAGGACCCGGATCACGTACCGATTCTCGACCGCCGAACGTACTGCGAGAACAACGACGAGATTCTCAACGGGCACGCCGTCAACGACCGCACATCCGGATCCACCGGCGTGCCGGTTCGCGTCGCCGTCTCACCCGACCTCGCCCGTGCCCGCGGGAGAGACACCGCGCGCTTCGTTGGCTGGCTCGGCGGGGTGCTGCCCGTGGTGCGTCTGATCTACTCCGGACACAGCCGGCCTGCGGAGAATACACTCGACATCGGGGCGCCGATCGACGAGCAGATCGACTTCATCCTCATGAGGCATCGCCTCGCCGGGGCGGTCGCCGTCACAACCTACCCCACCAATGCCGAGCTGCTCGTGCGTCGTGCGCACGAACGAGGAGTCGACCTGGGATTCATCCGCCGCGTGGGCCTCTACGGCGAGTCGGTGGAGCCTCACCACATCTCGCAGATCAGATCGATCTTCCCCAGCGCGACGGTCTGGTCGACCTACAGCTCGGTCGAGTTCGGGATGATCGCCGCCCGGTGCCCATTCGAGCCACAGTACCACCATGTCATGGCGCACCGACTTGGTGTCGAGTTGCTCGACGATCGCGGCGCACCGGTAGGCCGCGGAGAACGCGGACGCGTCGTGATTACTGATTACCTGAATACCTTGTCTCCTTTCATCCGGTACGAGCTCGGTGATTACGCCGACGCAGGCTCGTGCCCGTGCGGTCGGATCTCGCTTCCGTCGATTGGCGAGGTCTACGGCAAAGTCCGGGGAGCCCTCCTCCATCGCGACGGCCGGCGCGTCGTTTTCGCTGATCTCTCCGTTCGCCTGCGCGACATTCCAGAGATGAGACAGTACCAGGTCGTCCAGCATGACATCGAGTGGTTCACCGTGCGAGTCGTATCGCCAGCGCGGATCGACGAGGAAGTTCGATCGGCATTCGCCGTCCATTTTGGCTATGTCCCCGAGCGAGTGAACATCGAGTACGTCGATGAGATCCCCAGAGGGCCCGGAGGGAAGTTCCACGCGTCGATCTGTGAGGCGTGACCGCGCTCGAGGACGCGAACCTGCAGCCGCTGACCGGCCGCGTGTCGCCGGAAACGACCGGAAGCCTACGGTTCTTTGCCGAGAGCTTCATCAGGACGGTCTTCTCCTCGCCGAAGGACCAAAACGAGATCTTCATCACGAACCCCTTTGGCCCGCCGCGCCGGCGTGAGCATCGCGACCGTATCGCGTACCTCCAACCGACCCGAGCAGGTCTCGTTCGGCAAGCGCGAGGCCGTCCGGGCGGCAGCCGCCGAGCTCGGGTACTACCCGGACAAGGCTGCGGGCTCCCTGCGGCGCCCGGGGTCCGGACACGTTCTCGTGCTCGAGGTGAAGCAGCACGCTGGCGGATTCTGGACCGAGATCCGCCACTACTCCTGTTCTTCTGGCCGACGTCTTCTCAGGCACCAACGTTCCGGTGATCAAGGGTGAGCTGGGTCGGGACGGCGGTTACGACAGCGGTCGCACGCTCGTATCAATGATTCGCGACGGCAGAGCCGACTCCGTGGGCGTCGTAGACCACATAACGGCGATTGGTCTTGTGCAGGCACTCGGCGCGACCGGGATCCGCATTCCGGATGACGTGTCCATCGTCAGATTCGACAACATGCCCATCAACCTCGAGCCCATGCGCCGCGGCGGAAGCCTCGCAGTCACCCATCCTCCTCGGCTCGTGCCGGATGCATCCGCCCGCCCTCGATGCCGGCGGTCGCCGCCGATACCCGGCAGCCTTCTCCGCGTGGAAGCTATATCCCCAGTGGCCGTCCTGGAATCACGGTCTGCCTCCGTGAGAGATGAAACTGCGTCTGGAGATTATGCGGGGTCTTCAGACGTCGTACACCGTGTAGCCGCTCACCCGGCGCTGAGGACGACCGCCTCGTGCGTCGTGACCTGATCTACCACAACCAGTGGGCCATCGGTCCGACTGGCGCAGACGTCGATCTCGTTCCCGGCGACGAGAAACCTTGCACGCCGGATCTGCCCGAGATGTCGCTCGACGAGGTCGTGTCTCACGCTGATCGTGAGCGGTCCGACCGACGGACACAGTTCGAGATACCCCGGCCACTGGTTTGCCGCGGTGAGGTTGACGATGTGCACGACGATGGCTTCGTCGCTGAGGTACGCATGACAGCTCAGATACCCGGGCCCGGACACTGATACCGGCGGCGGCGGCCCGGCCCACTCAAGGGCGCACGCGAGCAGGTCTCCGTGGTCTGGAAGCCGGAGCCGCGCGTACTGCCGGTCGATATCTGCGGCGATCAGGACGACCCTGCCGCCGCCGGCGACTTCTCGTGCGGCGAGAGCCGGCGTGTTCGTGCGCTCGTTCCGCATCCAGGAGAACTCGGGAGGATAGATCGGGAAGGGCGGGACGAAGGTCGCCGCGACATCCGTCTGCGGATGGGCTTCGTATTCCGGGAGGCTGCCTCCGAACGGCAACAGCTCAGTGTCCGCAAACCGTTTGGTCAGGAGCGCCGCGAACGACGCGGAGGCCGGCGATGGTGGATGATCCTCGGCACGACTGAGTCGCAGGTAACAGTGTCCGGACGGTTCCTCCCAGCTCGATGACGGCGAGCCGTCGGCACCAAGCGTACGGCCGGTCGGTCTTGCTCCCGCGATGGTCTCGAACGGCCATCTCGAGCGGGCGACTCCGTCGATATCGAGCGACCCGGAACGGCCGGTGAGCAGGACGCCCCCGCCCGCCTCTGCGAACTTCACGAGTGCGGAGCACTGCTCGTCGCTCAGCACCGCGACGTCGGGAAGGATGATCGTGCGAAGGCGCTCCGGGGAGTCGGGAATGTCGTCCGCGTGAACAGGCGTGAACGGAACGCGTGCGCGCGTGAGAGCGGCGGTGAATCCTCGCCAGGGGAGCGCGGCCCGGTACTCGCGGTCGTCACGTCCGTAGAAGTCGACGTTCTCGTGGCTCCAGACGAGTCCTGCTTCCGCGATTGACGTACGTCCGTACAGCCACCGCTCGTTCTCGCGGTGCCACTCGAACAGATCAACCGAGGTATCGAACTGCCTGCGGTCCTCCTGGGCCGCGCCTACGTGGTGCCACCATGGTGATATCCCGCCGGCGAGTCCGCTCAGCATCCAGGCGCGAACTTCCGCCTGCGGCATAGAGGCGCGGCGGAACGCCTGCGGGCCGCGAACGTAATGGGCCATGCTCTCCGGGACGATCGTGTCGTCGCTTGAGACCGCGTGCAGAAGCGCACCGTTTACCGCATTCTGCTCGAACCCGTTGAGCTGGTCGCGCGACTGATGGTCGCACATGATGATGCGCGATTCCCGGCCAATCTCACGCAGGTCGGCGAAACTGAGGTGGCTACCGAACGGGTTCGCGTTCACCATCCCCAGCCACAGGCAGTCCGGCCCACCGGCACTCCGGCACACATCGTTGAAACGTTTCCAGTTGGCCATCCGGCATGAGTAGCTCCATCTGATCCACCTTCGGTAGACCGGGTCGTCCCAGTCGACGTCGGAGGGCAGCGACGCCCCGGCGTCTCCGGCGAACCCCTCGTTACAGAAGCGGCAGTGGCATACGATACTCGCGCCGACACCGGTCCAGCTGTTGTCCGTGAATCCATCGGGGCGGTACCGATCGATCACCTCGGACAGTATCCGGGGGATATGCTCGTGGTAGTAGGGCGAGTTGACGCAGGCGACGTAGCGACCCTGTGAAACGACCGGCTCTCCGTTGGAACGTACGACGAACCAGTCCGGGTGCGCCTGATAGAACTCGGGGAGCGCGCGGTTACAGTCCATTCGCGCGAGGAGGGCAAGTCCCTCCTTTCGTGCATCCGCCGCGATTTCGCCAAACAGGTCGCGGTCTCCGAGCCGTTCGGCCCGGTAATGGAGATCGACGTCAGACGGGTAGTACGCGACGATCCCCCCGGCGTTCACGATGACGCCCTGGACCGCGGAACGACGCCAGTGCGCTGTCCAGAAATCGCGGTCGTACCGCTGCGGGTCGATCTCTGTCAGGTTCGTCTGTCCCCATCTTCTTGTCGTCCGGTACCACGGTTCAGCCATGTCGCATCGTAACACATCACGCGGGACGTTCTCATATGTGTCATTCTGAGGTATGCTTACCGGTGAATCAGGGGGCATCGAAATGTCGCAGGAGATGAAGACATGATCTCGCTCGCAGTGGTCACCGGCGGGCACAGCTATGACGTGAAGGGCTTCCACCGGCTCTTCCGGTCCTTTCCGCGGTACGACACGTACATCCAGCACATGGAAGAGTTCTGCTCGTCTTCGCAAGACGTCCGAGACGGCTACGATGTGGTGCTCTTTTACATGATGATGACTGATGGATCCGGCGACGGTCCCGACGAAGCGTCGGCACCATGGTTCTCGGGCAACCCGCGTGCAGCGCTTACTCGCCTCGAGGAAACCGGCCAAGGGATCGTACTGCTCCATCACGCCCTCGTTGCCTACCCCGAATGGGCGTACTGGACCAGACTGACCGGGCTGCCCAAGAGGACGATCGAGTACGAACACGACCAGGACGTCCCGATTCACCTTGCAGACGCGGATCATCCCATAGCCGCCGGCGTATCCGATTGGTCGATTCGCGACGAGACGTACTTCACCGATGAACCTGATGAACGAAGCCATCTCGTGCTGTGGACGGATCATCCGCGCAGCACTCGTGCGATCGCGTGGACCCGCGATCACGGTACCGCGCGCGTGTTCTGCTATCAATCCGGGCACGACGATCAGGCGTGGTCCGACCCGCGCTTCCGGACGGTGCTCTCAAACGGAATCACCTGGGCCGCAGGAAGGCAGGAGTAAGAGACTGCCTTTTTCTTCCCGGCTCAGTGTCGGCGTCGCCAATGTTGCGTAGAACCGTCCGACTCATCACGATCGTCACGCTTGCAGCGACGGTCACCGCTCTCCTCCTGGCCGGCGCGGCTGTCGCGGTGCGAAGCGCGACGAGCCGACTGCTCGAACGCGCAGCGACTCATGCCGGCGTTGAGCTCGAGTACCGGCGACTCCGCCTGTCGCTGCTCCACGGCATCGTGCTGAGAGACGTGACCGTTGCAGCAGGCACGGCCGATCTCCGGATCCGGGCGGAACGGGTTCGGGTAAACCGACGCCGTATAGAAGGACTCGACCTCCGCGCGGTGGATGGCCTGCCTGCGGGTTTCGACATCGGCGCGGATCGCATCCATATACCTTTTGAGGAGCGCGCGACTGTTTCGCGCACCCCTGTTCCGGCCTCCGCGCGGTTGACCGGCCTTCGTGCGATCGTCACCCTGCGCGGCCCGGCTGCCGCGCCACGCACCGGACCTCTCTCACTCGCTGAGCAGGCAACCGCGCCTCCAACGGAGGATGCCCCGGAAGCGCCCGAAGCGGATACCGCGCCGTTTCGGCGACTCGCGGCGGTGGAGGCGACTGTACTGAACGCACTCGAAGCTGTGCTGCCGCTCCTTCCGGCGAAGGTGTCGGTACTCCGCGGACGTGTCGAAGTCGAATACCGGGAGCTCGATGACGGCGAGTCCGGTTTCGATCGATTCGGCGTTTCGATACGCGAAGCGCAGCTTCGCACGGATGCTCGCGCACCGTCGGTTCACCTGAACGCTGGCGGTGCCTGGACGACGGACGGTTCGGACGGGTGGACGATCGAGGCGAGCTTTCACCCCGGCGACGAGCTCTGGAGCGGATCGGTGTCGCTTGCTGATCTCGACCTGGCCTCGATCGCGTTTCTGCTTTCCCATGGGCCGCTGCGGTATCCCCGCGGACTGATCGAGGCCACGCTCGATGTGGATCGCTCGCGGGGATCCCGATCCATGCGGGCAGCGGGGTCCGTCGCGATCGTCGACGGCACCTTCGTCGCCCCCATTCTTTCCGACTCTCCCGTTGAGCTATCCGACGTGCGCTATGAGTTCGTCCTGCGATCCGACATGAACGCAGCTTTGCCGCCGGCGCGGCTCGCTCGTCGCATCCCCGGAACGACCGGCCCGCCTCCGCCGGGCGCCGGTGCGCCTGGCGACGAGGAGCTCCGCGGCGAAATCGTGTTCGACTCCGGAGTGCTTCGGCTTGGCGCCGTCGAGCTCGCCTTCTCACCGACACTGCGTGGGTTTCGCGACCCGGGAACCATCCCTGCGAGAGTTGACCTGCAGCTCTCCGTTCCGAGCACGCCGGTACAGCGGATCATCGACGCGCTGCCGGAGGCCGTTCTTGGGCCCCTCGCCGGACTGGTCGTCGATGGGGTCCTGTCCTGGGACCTCGACCTCGAGGCGCCCACGTCGGCCCTCTCATGGACCGGCTGGGAAGCGTCGGCCCGACTCGAGGGGTTCGGTATCGTGGAGATCGCCTCGGCCTGGGACGTGCGGAGACTCCACGGTGAGTTTCTTCACCGGCTTCCGGGACCTCGAGGAGTCGACCGCTTCGTCGTGATCCCGGCATACGAGGGCGGTGCGCTACCCGGTGAGAGCGGGGTTACAGCCGATGAGGCCGCGTTCGATGCTCCGGAGCCACCGATGCCGGAACCCGCGTCGCACGTACCCGGGCGATCCACTCCGGAGCTGATAGGCGCTCCGAGCGTGAGCTTGGTTCCTCCGGTGAGGATCGACCCGAGCTACCGCTATGCGCCGCTCTCGTCCATCGCTCCATGGATGATCAGTGCCGCCATCACCACGGAGGACGGAGAGTTCTACCGCCATGAAGGCGTCAACTGGCTCCAGGCAAAGAGTGCGCTCGAGCGGAACGTCGCGGCCGGCGGGGTAGTGGTGGGGGCGAGCACGATCCAGATGCAGCTCGCGAAGAATCTCTTTCTCGACCATGACCGCACGATCGTCCGAAAGCTCCAGGAGGTGGGGTTCGTCGCGCTGATGCAGCTTGGCGCCGGGCTCTCAAGGGAGCGGGTAATGGAACTCTATCTCAACGTCGTTGAGTTCGGTCCCGGCATCCACGGCATTGTCCGTGCGGCGAGGTACTACTTCGGCAGAGAGCCGCAGTCGCTGTCGATCGCGGAGGCCGTATGGCTATCGACTGCGTTGCCGAGCCCGAGTCGGCATCACTCGCAGTTCAAGAACCGTTCGATCCCCCCGGCATGGCTGGCTTATATGCGTGGTATCATGGACCTGATGCTCGAACGCGGTCGCATCACTCCCGAGCAACAAGCCCGGGGCGTGTTGGAGGTTCCGCAGTTCCGTCCGTGAGCTTCGGACGCGCGGCGAGCACGAGCTCGACCGGCATCCCCCACATGCGACGGGTGCGCAAGGTCGTCAGGACGAATCCGCTCTTCTCGAGAGACCGGGCGGTGTAGATGGGGCGGCAGTCGAGGAGGCGAGGAGCAAGCCGACGCGTTACTTCGTAGAGCCGGCGCATCGGGTGGGGGCCGCCCTCCTTCGAGAGCGAAACCGCCGCGATCCGTCCGTCCGGGCTCAGCACCCGCAGGCATTCGTCCAGGACCGATGTGAGGTCCTCGGCGGCGAAGAGCTCGAGGGTGAAGCTCATGAACAGCGCGTCGAAGGCTCGGTCGGCGTAGGGGAGGTATACCGCGTCCCCCTGCGCCAAGGCGACCCGATCGCCGAGACCGGCGCTCTCGATTCGGCGTCGGCTTCTCTCCACCATCTTCCTCGACAGATCGATCCCGCAGACGCTTCCCGACTCGCCCACTCTCCGGGCGAGCTCGACGAGCGTCCGCCCGGTGCCGAACCCGATCTCGAGGACCTTCTCGCCGGGCCTTGGATCGAGCATCCGCACGCCCTCTTCGACGAAGGGCTCCTCGCTCGTCGCGATCAGGTCGTACCACCGGCTCAGGCGATCGTAATTGCGCTCTGCGGCCTCACGCGGCCGGAGCATCGGCTCGACATCGCGCTTGTTCACGTCCTTCAGAATATCATACGCAGCGTGTAGGCCACAGCTAATCCCACGTAGTTCCCGACGACCCAGCCGACAACGCCGATCACGACTCCCGAGACGACGACCTTCCGGTTTCCGATCGCGGCGGCCACGACCGGGACGAAGGGTGGCGAGTAGATGAAGCTCGTGGCAGTGATGATGTGCGTGTCGGCGTCGACTCGGAACAGCGCGGAGAAGGCGAGGTGGAGCAACGAGACCAGGACGAGCAGGGTCGCGACGTAGAGGATCATGACCGGCGCGGTGCCGGCGAGCTCCTGAATGTTCGCCATCGAGCTCACCGCGAGTGAGAAGACGAGAATGAGGTAGTATCCCAGCTGAAACGAGTTCCGCAGCCGGCGGACGCGGGGGACGAACGAGGCGGCGATGCCGAGGGTGGTGATCGCGAGCATCGCAGCCGGGAGCGCGGCGAGATCGGGCAGGAAGAGCGTGAAAGAGCCTCCGAGCGCGAAGATGACGAGGGCGAGCGCGAGCGCGATGCCCATCTCCTTCACCTCGCCGCCGCTCCACCCCGTGAAGTAGGGTGAGAACTCGGTCGCCTCCTCGTCTTCGTTGCCGGCGGCGACGAAGGCGGGAAGAATCCTTCTGAAGATCCGGGGGGCGAGCGAAACGAGAAAGAGCAGCAGCACCGCGCCCACCACGACGTCCGAGCCGTGGACCGCGACGTACGTGCTCGGGTCGATCGCGAGCGCGTTCCCTATCGCCGCGAGGTTGGGAGTGCCGCCGGTGTAGACCCCCACGAGCATGCCGCCGGCCTTCCATCCTTCCGGACCGACGTGCTGTCCGAAGATGAGAAACGTCGCGAACGACCCGATGGTCACCGCGATCATCGCCGCGAGAAGCGAGAGCACGCTCTTCTTCGCAAGCGTCCGCCACGATCCCAGGTTGAGCGAGAAGAAGAGCAGCGGCAGCGCGACGGGCACCGTAAACGTCGTCATCGCGTTCTGCACGACGCCGATGTCATCGGGCAGCACCCCGATGTTCCCGATGAGCAGCCCAAGCCCGTACGCGAGCACGATCGTTCCCAGCTTCGCGATCCGGTCTACCTTGTACGCCGCGAACACGAAGAGTGCCGGCGTCGCCAGAAAGACGAGAGCCCAGAGGTAAATGGCCATGATCACCGGAGCCTACCGGAATGCGCACGGTGTGTACAGAGCGATCAGGGCGATATCCGATCGCGGCGACCGAGGCGACCCCTCCTACGCGTGCGCGATCCGGGTAAACCCGCTGATCTCCGAGTTCACCGTTCGCAGGTCGCTCACGTCCATCGCGTGCACGTCGTCGTAGCCCATCATGCGGGCGAAGGTGCAGATCTCCTCAATGCTGACCGCGAGAAAACGCTCGAGCCGTTTGGCCGCGCGATCGACGTCGATGTTCCGCCGCAGCTCCGGGTCCTGCGTCGCGATGCCCACCGGGCAGCGGCCGGTGTGGCAGATGCGGTACTGGCGGCAGCCTATTGCGAGGAGGGCGGTCGTTCCTATGGCGACCGCGTCGGCTCCGAGCGCGAGCGCCTTCGCGAAGTCGGAGGAGACTCGCAGCCCGCCGGTCACGATCAGCGAGGCCTCGCTCCTGTGCCGGTCCAGCGTCACGCGGGCCTTCTCGAGGGCAAAGATCGTCGGCACTGATGCCGACCGTTTGACGTACTTGGGCGCGGCGCCGGTGGCCCCGGCGCGGCCGTCGATCGTGATGAAGTCGGGCTTTGACTCGAGCACGGCCTCTACGTCGGCCTCGATACTGCCGGCAGCAAGCTTGACGCCGACGGGTTTTCCGCCGGTGGCGTCCCGCAGCCATGCGACCTTCTCGCGAAGCTCGCCCGGGCTGCGGATATCGTCGTGGTGAGCGGGACTGACGATGCTCTGGCCCGGCTCGAAACCGCGGATACGCGCGATCTCCTCGGTCACCTTGCTGCCCGGCAGGTACCCGCCCATCCCCGGCTTCGCCGACTGACCGAGCTTGATCTCCACCGCGTCGACCGTGCGAAGGTACTCCTCGTTGACGCTGTAACGATTGGGGACGTACTCGAAGATGTAGCGGTAGGCGGTCTCCATCGACTCGGGCAGGATTCCGCCTTCACCCGAGCTCATCGCGGTCTTCACCGCCGCGCTTCCCCGCGCGAGGGCGAGCTTCGCCTCCTTGGAGAGTGCGCCAAAGGACATATGGCTGATGATGATGGGCGCTTCTATCTCGAGCGGGTGTTTCGCGCCGGGGCCGATGACCGTGCGCGTTGAGACCGGCTCGTTCTCGTTGCGCGGGAGCCGGGCGATCTGCGCCCCGATCACCAGGACCTCGTCCCAGGAGACGACCGGCTCGCGCGTGCGCATGGGCTCGAGGATCGACTCGCCGGTCTCGGCCATCGTGTTGATGTCGGTGAAGTGGGGCTCCGCGGCCTCCGCAAGCGGCTTCAGATCGACCGCGCCGGAGCGTGGCGCCGCGGCAGGCTGATCCGGCTCTGCAGCAGACCGGCCCGGCTGGCCTGCCTGCGCCGGCTCCGAGGCCTCCTCAGAGCCCGATTCGTCGGCGAAGTAGTACTCCTTCCCGTTCCCGCAGACCGGGCAAAGCCAGTCGTCCGGAAGGTCGCTGAAGGCGACGTCCTCCGTGGTTTCGTCGTACACGTAGCCGCATACGGCGCAGACGTAGACCGCCATGATTCCTCCCCCAGCACATCCTCGGTCGCACGCATCGTTTGGTCAAGGCCGAAACCGGGGAGCGACCGGCTTCGCGGTGCCGGCATTCCGGGCGATTCGACGAAGAACGCGCTCTCCTGTACCCTTGAGACGAAATGTTGTCGACGCTTTCCGGCCCGGCGCTCCGAGCGCTCGATCTGTTCTTCACGATCTTCCACACCGCCGTCATGGCGGTGATCGTGTTCGGGTGGATTCCGCGGCGCACCAGGCGGCTCGCGCTCGTCCTGCAGGGAGTCACCGTGTTCAGCTGGGTAGGGCTCGGGCCGTTCTACGGGTTCGGGTACTGCCCGCTGACCGACTGGCACTTCCGCGTGCTCATGGAGCTCGGGGAGCGGAACCTCCCCCGGTCCTACACCGCCTATCTCGCCGAACGGCTCACCGGCTACCTGCCGTCTGAAGGTGTCGCCAACGTCGTGACCGTGGGCGCACTCGGCGTCGCGCTCGCTGCGTCGCTCGGGCTCTCCTGGCGGGACCGGAAGGCTGCCCGGGACGAGCGCGGCGGGGCCGGCCGGCCGTGACCCGCCGCGGGGTCATCCGTCTCCGGGCAGCCGCGAATAGAACGCCTCGCTCGCCGGCTCGGCGCCGTCGGTCGTGTTCGAGATGATCGTGATCGACACATCGTCGTCGGCGAAGTAGCGCGAGTCGAATCCAACCCCGGCGTCACTGCCCACGATGAGGCAGCACTCGCGCGCCGAGTCGAGGTAGACGCCGAGCCCGTACGCCGTGTGATCGCTCAGCCTCACGTGCGGCGAGAGCATCTCCTTCGCCGTGACAGGACTGACGATCCGGCCGGAGACGAAGGCGGGCCAGAACGCGGCGAGATCGGCGGTCGTCGTGAACATGCCACCGTCGCCGCCGCCGCGGATCGGGAGGTTGTAGATGTTCGTCTTCCATGAACCATCCGGCAGGTCGATGTACCCCGCGGCGGTGTTCGCCGGAAGCTGGTTGAACGCGAAGAATCCCGAGTGCCTCATTCCGGCCCGGGCGAGCACCTCGCGCTCGACGAAGGTCCGATACGCCTCGCCGGACACCTCCTCTATCGCTGCGCCCAGGATGACGAACCCACCGTTATTGTAGACGAAGGGGCCGCCGGGCCGCGTGAGCATCGGGTACTCTTCCATGAGGGGCAGGTAGTCGCTCGGCGACTCCAGACGGTACCACGGGATGTCGACGAAGAACTCGTCGGCATCCGGGTTTTCGGCCTCGTTATAGTAGTCCGTGAAGCCCGACGTGTGCGTGAGCAGATGGCGAACCGTCACGTCGCGATCCATCCGCGGGAGGGCCCCCGGAAGCAGATCTACCACGGATGAGTCGAGCCCCACACGGCCCTTCTCAATGAGCCGCATGGCCCCGAGCGCCGTGAACAGCTTGGTCCCGGAGGCGATTCCCATGCGGGTGTCCGCCGCGATTGGACGAGCCTCCGCGCGGTCGGCCGCTCCGGCCGCGTGCAGGAAGGCCTGCTCCCCGCCTTGGGCAACCGAGATCACGCCCGAGAAACCGCTCGCGGTCGCGACCGCCTCCTCGGCAGCGTCGGTGTATCTGGACAGTTCCATGAGGGCACTATAGCGCGGGCCTCGGCACGTAGCCAGCCGCCGTCGTACTGCGATCGCGGGGGACAGGCGAACCCTCCCATTGATGGGTTCTTCGGCTCCGGCCCCGGCAATCAGTTCTGGATGGAATAAAAACACGCCAAAACTGAATTGAGACGAGGATTGTTCCTACTTTTCCGATATTTGACGAACCTAATCGACACATACGGCCTCTAATGCTAATATTGGCCCACGTGAACGAGCTCGATCCCACAGACGCCGCGATTCTCGAAGCGATACAACGCGACGGCCGTATCAGTAACGTTGACCTGGCCCACATGGTCAACCTTTCGCCGCCGGCCGCCCATGCACGCGTCAGACGGCTTGCGGAAGACGGATATGTCCGCGGTTATGTCGCCCTGCTCGACCAGTCGAGACTGGGGTACGACATGACCTGCTTCATCAACGTCACCCTGCAGCTCCACCACGAGGAGGGGCTGGAGACCTTCCGCGCTCGTGTGAACGAGATGCCGGAGGTGCTCGAATGTCACCATGTCACGGGTGAACACGACTATCTTCTCAAGGTAGTCGTGCGTAACCGGGCGGATCTCGAGCGTTTCGTCGTAAAGGAGCTGACTCCCGTGGCCGGAGTCGCCCGCATCTACACGAGTCTCGTCCTTACCGAGATCAAATCAACCACCGTTCTGCCCGTACCGCGAAGGGAGGAGTCATGAGCAGTCCCCACAACAGACCAAGGACCATGGGCCAGCAGTTCGGTCGGCGCTCCTGGGCCGAACCGTGGAAGATCAAAATGGTCGAGCCCATCAGGATGATCAGCGCGGAGGAGCGGCAGAAGGCGCTCGAGGAGGCGGGATACAATACCTTCCTGCTCCATTCCGACGACGTATATATCGATCTGCTCACGGACAGCGGGACGAGCGCGATGAGCGATCGTCAGTGGGCGGGTATGATGCTCGGAGACGAGGCCTACGCCGGCAGTCGGAACTTCTACCATCTGGAGTCGGTGATTCGCGAGTACTACGGCTACCGCCATGTCGTGCCGACTCACCAGGGACGAGGCGCCGAGCATCTCATCAGCCGGGCGCTGATCAGGCCGGGCCATTACGTTCCGGGGAACATGTACTTCACCACGACGCGGCTCCATCAGGAACTCGCGGGCGGCACCTTCGTCGACGTGATCGTCGACGAGGCGCACGATCCGGCGAACCTCCACCCCTTCAAGGGCAACGTCGATCTCGCCAAGCTCGAGGCGCTCGTGAAGCGTGTCGGGCCGGAGCAAATTCCCTACGTCAGCCTTGCGGGCACGGTGAACATGGCCGGCGGCCAGCCGGTCAGTATGGCAAACGTCCGTGAGCTCCGGGGTCTGTGTGACCGGTACGGCATCCGGCTCTACCTGGATGCCACGCGCATGGTCGAGAACGCCTTCTTCATCCAGGAGCGCGAAGAGGGCTACGACACGGCCTCTATCGCCGCCATACTGAAGGAGTTCTGCAGCTACACCGATGGGGCTTGGATGAGCGCAAAGAAGGACAACCTCGTCAACATAGGCGGCTGGCTGGCCGTCAACGACGAGGACGTCTTCGAGCAGGCGCGTAACATGGTGGTGGTCTACGAGGGGCTTCACACGTACGGGGGCATGGCCGGCCGCGACATGGAAGCCGTCGCGATAGGCATCGTCGAGTCGGTGCAGGACGATCACGTGCGCTCGCGTGTGGGGCAGGTGCGCTACCTTGGCGATCTGCTTTCCGAGTGGGAGATCCCCATCGTGGCGCCGGTGGGTGGTCACGCCATATTCCTCGACGCGAAGCGCTTCTACGCAGACATGCCCCAGGATCACTTCCCTGCGCAGACGCTTGCGGCGGAGCTCTACCTGGACTCCGGCGTTCGCAGTATGGAGCGCGGCATCGCGAGCGCCGGCCGCGACCCTGAGACCGGCCGCAACCGCTACCCGGCGCTCGAGCTGACGAGGCTGACGATTCCTCGTCGGGTCTACACCCAGGCTCATATGGACGTGATCGCCGAATCGGTGAAGGCTGTCTACGACAAGCGCGGGCAGACGCGCGGCTTGGAGATGGTGTACGAGCCGGAATACCTTCGCTTCTTCCAGGCGCGGTTTGCCCGCCTGTAGAGGCGAGGCGGCATTCCGCCGCACTGATGCGGCCGGATCAGAAGAAAGGCGCGAAGCATGATGCTTCGCGCCAGGAGGTCAGTCTCTCGAGACTCCGGTCAGTTGTCGCCGGCGCTGCGGAAGAAGAGCTGCTCTCCGCCTATGTCAACGGCCACGGCGGTTCCGCCAATGGGGACGTTCCCGATGTCGGCGTTCACGACGAGCGGCTGGAGCACCCGTTCGACGATCGGCATCATGATCACGTTGTCGTAATGGATCTGGTAGATCTCCTCGAAGTAGGCATTGTCCTCAGGCGTGCCGGGATAGACGGTCATGATGAGCTCGCCAAGGTCGTAGAGCCGTTTGACGTACTCCGGCGGTTCTTCGCCTTCGGAGCCGTCGGTAGAGTACCACTGCCACCAGAGTCGTCCTTCCCGTGAGGTTGGCCTGAAGTCGAGCCAGCCGCCGGAGCGCCACATTGGCTGGACGTTCCACAGTACGGTCGCCTTCAGTTCGTTCGCCGCCTCTCGCTGACCGCGCAGCGCGGTGTCGATCGTTCTCATCGTAGTCCTGATGCCGATCGCTTCCCACATTTCAGTCACCATCTCGGTGACCGGGATGATATCAACGGCATGGCTCGCCACCTCGAACGGTATCTCGAAGATCCTGCCGTCAGGCCCGATCCGGTAGCCATCACTACCCCTCGTCATGCCAATGCTGTCGAGGATTCGTTCAGCCTCTGCGGGGTTGAACTCTGAGGGCACCAGTTCCGGCATACTTCCGAAGTTGAAGTAGATCGCATCGTTGATCTGCTGCCGGTCAATGGCCATGTTCAACGCCCGGCGGAACTGCACGTTTCTCACAACCTCTCGCCACACGGGATCGTTGTACGTCTGGTTGAGCGATATGCTCGTGGGATCCACATGCATCTCCAGAGCGTGCGCCACGTACCCGCCGCGCTCAGCATGCTCCCGGTAGAGGGGCATCTCGTTCAACGCCGTGTCTTCCCGCATGAAGTCGACGTTCCCTGCTATGACGTCCATCGTGCTGCTCTCACTGTCCTGGACGACACGATTCTGAACACGGTCGATATAGGGAAGCTGGTTGCCCGCCGCGTCCACTTTGAAGTAGTACGGGTTGCGCTCGAACTCACTGGCGCTCTCGCTGGCCCGGACCATGACGAAAGGTTGGAGACTCGGGAAGCCGATCGCCTTGGGGCGCGTGAGGTCCCAGTTCACGACGTCCTTGTCGTGGAACAGGTTGTACCACTCCCCAGGCTCAAAGCCGGCTTGACGTATGTCTGCCTCCATGTCGGCCACGTCCGTGTAGTCTGCATGGTAGGCCTTCAGGTAGTGCGACGGCTTCAACAGCTCTGTGTATCCGCGCCACGAAGTGAGCGCGAGCTGGATGGGGAATCTGCCGTAAGGACTCTCGAACTCGATCCGGAACGTATAGTCGTCCACCACGACGAGGTTCATCGGTGCGGCGGTGGCCTGGGATCCGGCACGAAGCCAGTGCGGGAAGATGGGTGTGAGCTCTCTGTTGAACAGCACATCCTCGACCGTGAACCTGATGTCCTCCGTCGTTACCAGCTCACCGTCGGACCATCGCAGTCCTTCGCGCAACCGGAAGGTGAACACGGTTGAGTCATCGTTGAGCTCAAAGCTCTCCACGATGTTCGGGTACACTTCTTCGCCCAGCGCGCCCGGCGTGTTCAGGAGCGGCTCGTTGAACATGAGAAACAAGTCCGGGTTCCAGTCTACCGCGGATGCCACGACGCGAAGCGTTCCTCCGTACCGGCCGATCTCGAGCTGACCTCCCTCAAGGTGCCGCGCCGGTATCTCGTTTGTGAGCTTCGGGTTGAGCGGTATCCGTTGCTCGAGCGGGGGCAGCTCGCCGGCCGCGACCCGCGCGGCAAGCATAGGCGCCTCATTGCCCACGGTTGCGTCGGCCTGCGTTGTCGCTCGTTCCGCGTCGCCACTGGCAAACACGAAGGCAGACACCATCACAAGCACGACTGCGAACCCCACGATCTTGTGACACTTCATCGCTTTCCTCCTGTCCTGGAATCCCGATCATCTGCAAACGAGGACGACCAATCGGGTCAAGTAAGCGTAGCACGGCATCGGGAGATGTCAATACGACTAAGTTGTCCTGTCGGTATACCTTCTTGCACATCGTCAAAACTGGTGCCGAAATTGTTGTGAGTAGTGAAGCGCCAGGCGAAACAGGAGGGTAGGAGGTTCCGGAGGATACCTGTGACGCCTTTGATCACCGAACCGGAGTTCTGCCCGAATCCGACCTGC
>SLST01000555.1 GCA_007130265.1 Spirochaetales bacterium | reverse complement strand
GCGCGCCGACCGATGCGTACTTCTTCGGGTGTCGCAGGAAATCGACGAGCTCGGCCACCTCCTCCTTCGCGCTCTCGAGCCCGGCAACGTCTTCGAGCTTCGCCTTTACGGCGCTGGACTTGTCGTAGAGCTTTGCCTTGCTCTTGCCCACGCCGAACATCCCCTGCCCGCGCTGCTGCGTGATCTTGTAGAAGCGGTACCCGATCCAGATCATCAGCGCGAACGGCAGGAGGTTCAGAATCACCATGAACGGAGAGGTCTCCTCGGCCTCCGGTTCGGTGTAGATCGGTACGTTCTGGTCTCGAAGCATCTCGACGATGTCGGATTCACCGATCGGCGGTACGTGCACGACGAACTGCCGGACCTCCCGTTCGTCGTCCGTGGGCAGGGTGACCGGGGAGTCGAAGGTACCCTCGACCCGTTTTCCGGATATGGTCACGGCCGTCACGTTGTCGCGGCCTATCTCCTCGCGCAGCTGATTGTACGTGACGGCTCCGGCGGCCGGGCCGGTGAACAACCGCATGAGCATAGGCAGGAAGAAGAGCCCGAAAATGAGCAGCCACCACCAGGAGATGCCCCCGTCCATCCCGGCGCCTGTGCCGGGTCGCCACTGGTTCCCGGAAGGGTCGCCACCCGGACCCCGGGGATCGTCGGGTCGCCGGCCGGGTTGCTTACCATCACTCATGCTGTATGGATACACGCACGCTCCTCGTCGGACCATCACCCATTCAGGCTATCGGTCGGCCCCGAGTTCCGGTCAGTGCAGCAGTGCGGCCGGCAGCGTGAGCTCATCCGACGTGCACGGCTCGACCGGCACGTGGAGTCGAAGCGCCTCGACGGCGATGATGTTGATCAGATTGTCCACAGCTTCGGTGTCGACCGGCACCTCGTGCACCTCACCGCTCTCGCGATCGAACGAACCGCGAGCCACCTGCGACGGATCGACAAAGACCCCGGCGGCGCGTCCCTGCGTGATCGCGGCGAGGACAGGGTGTATTCCGCTCACGGTCCTGCCGGACCCGGCACGGTCCACCTGTGCTCTGTGCGCCTCGTCGATCAGGGACTCGAGCGAGCCCCACCCTCGCTCGATCACGGTCTCGAGACGCAGCGTGAACGGATCGACGTGGTGCTCGGCTGCAATGAGGTCCTGCAGCTTTGACCGCTCGCGGTAGCGCCCGACCACGTCCTCGTTTCCCATCAGCACGAGCGGTAGCTGCGCGCTTCGAACCCGTCCGGTGACCGCCGCATCGACCTCGTCGATAAAACGCAGAAGAAACTGCTCCTTCTCGTCTTTGCCCGTCCCGTGCCCGTGGACCATCGCCGCTTCGCCTCCACGGCTTGTCATGTGTTGCTGCAACGACTTCTCGAACTCGTCGTACCGCAGCACATAGTGAAGGTCTTCGGGCAGGTCGGGGAGCTCAACGAGACTCGCCTGGTAGCGCGTGCACCGGTAGAGACCCACGCCGCCGCGCGAGAGGGTGAGCACGAAGTACTCCCGGTTGTTCAGCATCGGCTCGAGAAGCGGTACGATCTGAGGGTACGTTCCGACTTCCACGGCCTCCGGGATCGGCGTCGGCAGCTGGAGCTCCTCCATGTCGGTTTCGTCGATGAACAGGCTCAGCGAGCCGAGCTGGTGGTTCATACGCTGCGAATCGGTGGCAAGATCACGCACCGGCTGAACGAAGGTAGCCGTTTCGGACCCGCTCAATCCCCGCAGCGCGAGGCACCGTTCGGCCTCTCGGGCGGCATTGTTCAGGATCGTTCGGTTCTTCCGAACGGCCTGATCCCTGCGTTCCATCGCCGCGTGGATCGTCACCTGCAGCTTCGAGCTTCGTCCGGCATAGCGGGCAAGGTCCTCGCGAGTTTCCTTGAGCATGTGTCCTCCCACCCATTACCCATGCACAAAACGTGCCATGAGTAATCTCAACCCACTCGACCCCCGCGCGTCCACCCTGAGCGCCCGAAGCCGTGGAAGAACACCCCGGACATTCTCCTGCGACGATCAGGTGGGGGCGGCCCCGGATGTCTCCCAGGCGAACCGGTAACGGCCGGCCGCCGCGCGGAACGTGAAGAGTCCTCCCGCGTCGTCTTCGGGCACGACGAGATCCTCGAGATGCGACTCACCCTCCTCCGCGTCGATACGGATGTCCGACTGCCCGGCCGGAATCGCGACGCGGGCCCAGGCGTTCGCCGGGACCGTGATGTCCAGCGTCACGAGGCCCTCGTCGATCGTCCATGCGCTCCTTGCCGCGCCGTACGGCGTCACGAGCTCGGCCGCTGCCTCGCTCAGTCCGAAGCCCGGCTTTGGTGCGATGCGGATCACCGGCTCACCGGGTTCGCTCATGTCCACCGCAAGCCCGGCCACGGATGTGTACATCCAGTCGCCGATCGAACCGTAGGCGTAGTGGTTGAAACTGTTCATGGACACCGGCCCGAATCCGTGCTCATGCGTATAGCTGTTCCACCGCTCCCACATCGTCGTCGCGCCCTGGTGGACCGTGTAGAGCCACGACGGATACTCCTCCTGGAGCAGCAACCGGTACGCGACGTCTTCGCGCCCGAAACGGGTCAGAACCGGACAGAGCAGCGGCGTGCCCACGAAACCCGTCGAGAGCCGCCAGCGACGGAGCTCGAGCAACCGAACGAGTCGGTCCACGGCCACCTGGCGCAATTCCACGGGAAGCATATCAAAGGCGAGTGCCACGACGTACGAGGTCTGCGTGTCTCCGAGAAGGCGCCCGGAGGCGGTCACGTACTCGCTGCGGAAAGCGGCGACGATCCGGCGGTGCAGGTCACGGAGCATCATCACATCGCGCGCCCTCCCAAGCAGACTCGCCGCGCGTCGCAGGAGATCGACGCTGAAGGCGAAATAGGCGGTGCCGATCAGGTCCTTCGGCGTCGCACCAATCGGACTGCCCTCAGGCGCATCCATGGAGACCCAATCGCCATAGCCGCCCCAGTCCTCCACGAACTGGTCGGACCGGATGAGCCCTCTGCTGCGCCGGAGCATCGACTCCACGAAGCGGTAGATCGCGTCGTAGTGGTCTTCGATAACCCGCAGGTCGCCGTACTTCTCGTAGAGGGTCCAGGGACAGATGATGAAGGCGTCGGACCACGCGGGTCCTCCATCGTTCTCGTCCGCCGGTGTCATGTAGCGGATCGCAGGCGCGATCGACGGGATGGTGCCCTGCGGCCCCTGCGAATCCGCCATGTCGCGCTGCCATTTCGCGAAGAAGGGAGCGACCTGCATGTTGAAGGCCGCGGTTGGAATGAAGACCTGCGCGTCACCGGTCCATCCGAGCCGCTCGTCACGCTGCGGACAGTCGGTCGGCACCTCCAGGTAGTTCCCCCGCTGTCCCCACTGAATGTTACTCTGCAGCTTGTTCACCAGCGGGTGCGAACAGCGAAAACTGCCGGTCTCTTCCAGATCGTTGTGCAGAACGACACCGGTGATCTGATCCGGATTGGGGGCCGACGCGGTACCGCTGACCTCGACGTAGCGAAACCCGTGAAAGGTAAACCTCGGTTCCCAGACGAACTCGCGGTCATCTGCGCAGACGTACGTGTCGATCGCCTTCGCAGAGCGCAGGTTCTCCACGTAGAGCGTCCCGTCCGGGTTGAGCATCTCGGCGAACCGCAGAGTGACAGTCGTGCCCGGAGTACCAGACACGCGGACTCGAGCCCACCCGGTGATGTTCTGTCCCAGATCGAAGACGTACCGGCCGCCTTCCGGTTCGCTCTGAGCGACGGGGGTCAGCTCCCGAACCCGCCGCACCGGTGGTACGACCTTCGCGTCGATCGCAGGGCCGGCGGCACGCTCCGCGGTCGGCGTACTCGCGGTCCCGTCCCACGAGGCGTGCGCCGGCCCTACGACCCGCACGGCAGACCATCCCGATTCGTCGGCTCCCGGGTTGTCCCAGCCGGGCATCTCGAGGCGGGCATCGTAGCTCTCCCCGTCGTAGATATCCGAAGCGACGAGCGGCCCGGTACGCCATTGCCAGCTCTCATCGCTATTGACGACCTCCGTCTCGCCGGAGCGCAGCTTCAGGTGAAGCTCGCACAGCAGCTGCGGCCGCGCGCCGAAACACCGTTCCCCGTCGCGGACCCGCGCGATCCGTCCGGAGTACCACCCGTCTCCGAGTATCACGCCAATCGCGTTCTCACCCTTTTCGATGAGACTGCCGACGTCGTACGTGAGATACTGCGTGCGCGCATCGTAGTCGGTCCACCCGGGCGAGAGGACGTCCTCGCCCACGCGCGATCCGTTGAGCGAAACCTCGGCAAGTCCGCGGACGGCGACGTAGAGTCTCGCTGCGACGACCTCGCCCGAAGCGCCGAAACGCCTGCGCAGGTACGGCGGCGCACCGCCCTTCTCGCCGTCATCATCGGCCGGACCGATCCACTTTGCCTGCCATTCACGCGCCTCGAGAAATGCCGTCTCGAACCAGGAGGGCTCGCTCCAGTCGCTCCACTCGTCGCAGTGGTCGCGAATCCGGACCCGGTAGGAGTAACGAGTGCAGGAACGCAGCGGTGTCCCCTCGTAGGGCACGAGCACTGAGTCGCCGCCGACGCGCTCCCCGGTCTCCCAGACCATCGTACCCGCGGCGAAGCTGTCGCCCTCCGTTACCTGCAGCTGATAAGCGGTCTGCGCGGCGCCGGGACGCGAATCGTCCATCCACCACGAGAAGCGTGGGCAGGAGCAATCGATTCCGAGCGGTCGGTCGCGATGCTCACATGTCAGTCGAAGGACGCTTGATGTAGCCATAGGAACCTCTTGGAGTGATGATGCTTCAGACGATTGCTCATCATGGCACAGGAGCCCGGCTTCTGTCACCACGACGACGTGCGACCGGGCGGCATAAGGACCAGACGTCGGCCCCTTCCCTCTTCTACGGCAGCCGGATAGAATCGCTGCCAAACCGGAGGAGACATGGCATCAGAACTACGCGCAGCGG
>SLST01000040.1 GCA_007130265.1 Spirochaetales bacterium | reverse complement strand
CTGAAAAACGCGGTGGAGCGGGCCGTTGTCATCTGTAGTGAAGACCTCATTTCGCCGAGCGATCTCGTGCTGCAGGGATCCGAGCCCGCGAAGGCAGAGCAGTACGCCGAGCGTCCGCTGAAGGATGCGGTGAACCTCTTCAAGCGGCACTACATTGAGGGGGCTTTGCGTGCGCGCAAATGGAACCAGACGGAGACGGCGAAGACGCTCGGCATCCAGCGCACCTACCTGTCCCGCCTAATCAAGGAACTCGAGATCACTCGATGAGGAGCAGAGATGAAGAACGTCAGTCCGTCCAGCGCCGCCAAAGAAGTACCGGTTGAACCCGTCAAAGACAAGGTCATCGGTTTCCTCACCCGCTTTCGAAAGCCCATACTCATCGGGCTGGCCGTGGTGGCAACCGTTACCGTTGCGCTGGTAGTGGTGTTCTCGGTGCAGGCCGCCCGCAGTGAGGCGGCGCTGGTGGCCGTGGAGGATCTGCAGGACGAGTACGAACAGTGGCTGCGCCTGGAGCCGGAGGAGCGGGCCGCCGCCTACCAGGGTATTGGCGACTCGGTATCGGATCTCGTTGCCGAGTATCCGCGGACCTATGCGGCCGTGCGCGCGCGAATCCTCGATGCTCGTGCGCTCACGGAGCTCGAGCGGTGGGAAGAGGCCTCACTCCGGTTCGTCGAGGCCGCGGACGCGGGCGCAGGAACCTATCTCGAACCGGTCGCGCTGACGGATGCGGCGGTGGCGGCAGAGAACGGCAGCGACGTAGATCGAGCACTCGAGCTCCATCGCCGTATCGCCGAGCAGTTCGCGGGCGAAAGCCCCGACGTGCCGAGAGCATGGTTCTCTATCGGGCGGATTCTCGAGCAGCGAGGCGATGTCGTGGAGGCTGCCGATGCGTATCGCCGACTCGTATCGAGTTATCCCAACAGCAGTTGGACAAACCTCGCGCGCAACCGTATAATCTCGCTGACCATCGAGGGTCGAATCGGCGGGTAGTTCGCCTCTCCCCGGTTCACTGATTCGGCCCGGGGGAGGCCAGGTGTCCGGCAGGATCTTCAAGACCCGCTTCTTTGCGCCGATCATCGGCGTCGCGGTGATTGCCGTGGTGCTCGCGCTCACAGCCCTGACCGCCATACCGGAACGTCTTGAGCTGAAAGTGCTCACCGTCCATTTCAACCTCAAAGAGACCTTTCGCGCGCGACGCGTCCAGGAAGGCGTGCTGTTTCAGGAACTCAACCCGTCGATCAGTCGTGATATCGAGATCATTGCGATCGATACGAGCAGTCTGAACCAGTTCGGCAGGTGGCCATGGCCGCGATGGCGGCATGCGGATCTCGTCAACTCCTTCGCTCGCATCTCCGATGAACGCAATCGGGAGCGCGCGCTCTTTCTCGACCTCTTCTTTATCGAACCGTCCGACAGTGCGTACGACGATGCCATGCTTGTTGAAGCGATCGATCAGAGCGGACGTGTGTTTGTCGAGACGGTGCTCGCCGATGAGTTCCCGCCGGCGGGAGCCGAAGAGGAGTTCTTCCAGCGGCACGAAGTGCTGTTCGAGAACATGGGACGTATCCAGACCATCGACGGGGAGTGGTGGGAGATGCGACCGTATTTCGGGATCGAGCCCCCGCTCCAACCGTACGGCCGCGTGGCCGCCGGTTACGGGCACGCGAACTTCGACCAGGACTGGGACTCGGTCTTCCGCCGACAGCCGCTGATCGCGAAGGTGTCTCGACTGGTAGAGGAGATACGGTTCGACGAGTTGACCCCCGACACTCCGGTAGACACGGCGAGATTCGAGCGCCTCGCCTGGATCGATCGGGACGGACGGTACCACCACATACCGGATCCTCTCACAGAATCCGGTCTCGACGAGCTCGAGCGGCGCCTGGCCGCTGAGGCAGCGCCGGGACTGGCCGATACGACCGGCGACGGAGAGGCTGACGACCGGTACTACCTGGTGCGCAGATTCCGCGATCAGTTCATCCCGAGTATCACCCTTTCCCTGGCGCTCGAGTACTTCAACAAGGATTACGACGATCTCGAGATCGTCCTGGGGAAGCACATCGTCATCCCCAATGTCGAGGTCTACGACGGGCAGACGGACTCCTGGATCCCCTATCAGGTGCCGGTCCGCCACGCACAGTTCGACGAGGAGGGGAATGTCGCTCGCGAGGCAGTCTACCGGGAGGTACGGGACATCGTGATCCCCATCAATGAACACGGGGAGATGCTCATCAACTACATGGGCACGCGATCGAGCCCCACGCGGGACGGCCATCAGACGTTTCCTATCCGGTCGTACGCCGCCTACACCGCGCGCGGTGTCGTGGGTCCTGATCCGGCCCTCTGGAGACCTACGCGAGCTGCGAACAACAAGATCCTGATGGTCGGACCGTTCTCGCCCGGCATGGCCGAGGACGAGAAGCTCACGCCCTACGGACTCATGTACGGGGTGGAGATTCACGCGAACGCGCTGAACACGATAATCATGGATAGATTCCTGAGAAACGTGCCCTTCTGGGCGGATCTCCTGATTCTCGTCGGACTGGTCATGGCCGTTGCGGTTACTGCCGGATTGCTGAGGAATCCGTTCTTCTCGTTTCTCGTGATGCTTGGTATTCTGTTCGTCTTTTTCTTCGTGACCACGTTCATCTTCGATTCGCGCGCCTCTATCGTGAACTTCTCCTCGCCAGCGCTCGCGATCGTCCTGACGTTCGTGACCGTAGTGGTGTACCGGGTGTTGACCGAAGGACGGGAGAAGCGCTTCATAACGAGCGCCTTCGGCACGTACGTCAGTCCCGCCGTCGTACAGCAACTCGTGCAGAATCCGGCGCTGTTGAAGCAGCTTGGCGGCGAGCGACGCGAGTTGACGATGTTCTTCTCGGATATCCAGGGATTCACGACGCTGAGTGAGGCGTTGCCCCCCGACACGCTGGTGAACTTTCTCAAAGGGTATCTGACCGAGCTGGTGAACATCATCCAGGAGGAAGAGGGTACCATAGACAAGTTCGAGGGCGACGCGATCATCGCGTTCTGGAACGCGCCGCTCGAGGTCCCCGAGCACGCGGTACACGGCGTGCGCGCAGCGCTGCGCTGTCAGAAGCGACTTGCGGAGCTGCAGGAGACGTACGCGCGACCGGTTCACGCAGGTGGCGTCGGTAAGGAGATCCGTACTCGAATAGGACTGCATTCGGGCGAGGTCAACGTGGGGAACTTCGGGAGCGACAAACGCCTTGACTACACCGCCCTCGGTGACTCGATGAACCTCGCGAGTCGGCTTGAGGGATCGAACAAGGAGTTCGGGACGTATTGCCTGATATCGCAGTCGACCTATCGACGCTTGGACGGAGCTTTCCCGGCGCGCGAGCTTGGAAGAATTGCCGTCGTCGGGCGCCTCGAGCCGGTCACCGTCTACGAGCCGATGCTGGCCGAGGACTATGAGCGAAGCAGGGACGTGGTTGAAAGGTATGAGCGCGGGCTCGACGCTTGGTACAATGCCCGTCTCGAGGAGGCCCGGGAGATCTTCGCGCCGATCGCCGAGGAGGATCCGCCTGCCGCCCGGATGGTCACCCAGATAGAAAGCTGGCTCGCGCAGCCAGCCTCAGCGCGCCCGAGGGGCTGGACCGGGGTTCTCACCCGGACCGAGAAGTGAGGTCGGGGTGAGAACCGGCATCTCAGGATGATGGGACGATCAACGATCAGCAAACGGTCGGGCACGGCGCGTCGCCATACGGGGTTCCCCAGGGATTTCCGGGCTTACCGGGCCGCGGTGTCTGCGACGATCACAGCGAGCATCGTGGCAAGGATCGCGAGCATCGCCGCGACAGTTGCCGTGCTGATCGGGTGTGGCATACCGGACCTCGCGTACCTCGAGCCTCCGACCCTCGGTACCGTCACCGACTTCCCCGCGACGGTAACGTTCCTGCACTCAACCGACAACAATACCGACAGCTTCTCCGGGTATGAGCTCTACTACAAGATCTACGCACCGGCTGCCGGCGACGAACGGTTTCAGGCGGACCGAGCCGCCATCGTCGACGCGAGCCCCGGCGCCGTCGGGGCGACGATCGCCGGCCGCGGCTACCTCCGGATTCACCGCTTGCCCGATGATGGTCGAGCCTTCGACGGGAAACCGGTACTGAACGTACCGCCGGCCGACCGCGGTACGCGGTTCACGGTTACCGTGGAGTTCCAGCAGGTGGCGCAGACCGGTGCTGCCGCGTCGTGGGATGCGGCGGAGGCCAGGAACGTTCTTCTGCTTCGCAACCAGTCGGCGCTTGGAAACCCGACGCCCCCGATCGGTTTTGCCGAAGAGGACTTCTCGCCGACTCATGCCGATCTCCCGGGGCTCGAACTCGATGAACGAGGCCTGATGATGGGTCTCGTCGTCGTGTCGTATGGCACCGATTTCGTCACCGGGCTCTTTGGCGAGCTCTATTCGGCGGCGATAGTCCCTGAGAGGCCCCTGAGGATATTTGCCCAATGATCACCGAGTCGTTCGTCATCACTTTTCTTGCGTACCTGGTTACCGGCACGCTCCCTCCGGTCGTGGCGCACTACATCCTCCGTGTGCGGTTTCTCGGCGGGACCGTCGCGGCGCTGCTCGTGGGGATCATAGCGGCGGTAGCCGGTGGTCTGGTTCAGACGATTCTTGGCGTTCCGGACCTGCTTGTCATCGGCGGGATAGTCGAGGTCTTCTGGCCTTTGCTGGCGTCTATAGGGTTGACGGCGCTCTACGCGGTTGTGTCGGGGCGGTAGCCGCAGGCACCGCGCCATACCAACGAGCTTTCATTGGCAGCATCACGAAACCTTTCCGCGCTTCCATTACTTCCGATAATATATATTCTGTCTACTAATGACCGGTTGTTCGCTTGGTCGATTGGCTATAGACTTGCCGGATGAGTTACGAGGGCAAACCCCACGAGACGAACGGAGCCCGCGACGCGAATCCGGGCCCGG
>SLST01000169.1 GCA_007130265.1 Spirochaetales bacterium | reverse complement strand
CATCGCCGAGACACCATCAAGCCCCTCTGGTATCATGGGCGCCGATGACCGAGCGCACCACCACCCAAGCCCACCACATCGTGGGCGTCGACATCGGCGGGACGACGATCACGCTCTCCCTGTGTCGTGAGCAGACCGACGCGCTACCGCTCCTGCTCGAGAGCGTCGCGATTGGAACGCGCGAGGTACCGGACGCGGCCGCGATCGAGCGCGTCCTCACGCACGGCGCCCGCGACCTCCTCGCCCGCCACGACGTGCGCGCGGACGCCTGCGGCATCAGCTGCGGCGGCCCGCTCGACCCGGGCGGCGGGCTCATTCTCTCGCCTCCCAACCTGCCGCCCTGGGGGACGCTTCCCGTCGTGCGAATCATGAAGGATTCGCTCGGCGCTCCGGCGCGCCTCCTGAACGACGCGGACGCGGGCGCGCTCGTCGAGTGGCGATTCGGCGCGGGCGCCGGAGCCCGCCACATGCTCTTCATCACGCACGGGAGCGGGTTCGGCGCCGGCATCATCGCCAACGGCGCGCTCTACCAGGGAAGCGGGCAGGCCGGCGAGATTGGTCACGTGCGGCTCGAACGACTCGGGCCGGTAGGCTACGGCAAGCGCGGTTCAGTCGAAGGCTTCTGCAGCGGCGGCGGGATCGCGCAGCTCGCGCGGGCGGCCGCGGCGGAGCGGTACCAGCAGGGGCTCGAGGTCGCCTTCTGCGACGGGCCTGATCAGCTGCACCTGATCCGCGCGGAGGACGCGGCGCGCGCGGCCGCCGCGGGCGACCCGGTTGCGCTCGATGTCTTCGATCTCGCGGGCGACTACCTCGGGCGGGTGCTCGCGCTCCTCATCGACGTCTTCGCGCCGCAGCGCATCGTGCTCGGTGCCGTCTATCAGCGCTCGCAGGCGCTCCTCGAGCCGTCCATGCGCCGCGCCCTCGAGCGCGAGGCGCTGGCAAGCTCGCTCGACGCCTGCGAGATCGTCCCGGCGCGGTTCACCACTGAGCTGCGCCATCTCGCCGCGTTCGCGGCGGCAACACACGAGGATCCCCATGGCTGACCACTACCCGGATATCGACGCGCTCACGAGCAGGCTTCCCGCCCTTCGGGAGGCCGAAGCGGTACTGCGCAGCGCCACCGCCGCGATCCTCGAGACCCTCCGGTCGGGCGGCACGATCTTCGCCTGCGGAAACGGCGGCAGCGCCTGCGACGCGGAGCACATGGTCGGCGAGCTCGTGAAGTCGTTCGAGCTTGAGCGCCCCGTTCCCGCGGCGCTTCGCGGCGAGCTCGAGCGCCGCTACGGCGGAGCAGGCACCGATCTCGCGAACCGGCTTCAGACCGGTCTGCGCGCGGTGAGCCTCGTCTCTTCGGTAGGCGCGGCGACCGCGATTGCGAATGACCAGGGCGCGGACCTCGTCTACGCGCAGCAGCTTCTCGCGCTCGCGAGGCCCGGCGACCTGCTCGTCGGCTTCTCCACCTCAGGCACTTCGGCCAACGTCGTCGCCGCCCTGCGCCTCGCCGCCGCGCTCGACGTCCGCACGGTCCTCCTGACCGGCCGCCGCTCCCAGGGCGGCTCGCCCCCCGTCGCCGAGTACGTGATCGTCGCTCCGGAGAACGCGACCGCCCCCGTGCAGGAGTACCACCTCGCGATGTACCACGCGATCTGCCTCGCGGTGGAACGCTCGCTGTTCGGGTAAGCGGCGCACGCTCGGGGTTCGCCGGTCCGCGGCCCGCGCCTTGCGCTCACCCGTCGATCGAGTCCTGTCGGGACAGGGCAAGACCCACGTGTTGGGTGAGCAGCGGGCCGACCAGACAGGTGACGAAGATCAGCACAATGACAGCGTCCACCACGATGTCGTCAAAGACGCCGGCGTCCCGTGCAGTGATGGTTACCGCGAGGGTGGCCGCGGCCTGCGGAACGGTCAGACTGAAGAGCAGCAGCCGGTCGCGCCGTGGGTACCGAAACCGGGCGCCCACCACCCATGTCGCGGACGCCTTTCCCAACGCTACCATACCAAGCAGCATCGCGGCGATGATCCATATGCGCACCGACTCGGTGAACACCGAGATTTCAAGCAGGGTTCCGGTTGAGACAAAGAAGAACGGGATGAAGAGCATCCGTCCAACGAATCCCACGTGTTCACGAAGCACGCTGCGACGCGTCATCATCGGGTTCAGGCAGAGGCCCGCGAGGAACGCGCCCAGTATCCTCTCGGTACCGATCAACTCCGTGATCGACGCGAGGACGAGTAGAACCACCAGGACGTAGAGCGCCTTCTGCGCCGGAGATATATCGCGCGACATCATCCAGCGGCTCACTCGCGGGATCACTGCCAGCGAAGCGCCAACAACAACCACCAGCAGCCCAAGGGGAATGAGCGACTCCAGCGGATGTGCCGCCGTTTCGGCCGAACCGACCTGAATGACAACGGCCAGCAGCAGCAATGCGAGTGTGTCGGTAATCAGTGTGCCGCCGATCGCTGCAACCACGGAGCGACGTCGGACCAGGCCGAGCTTTTTGACCACCGGGTAAGCGAGCAGCGTGTGCGAACTGATGACCGTCCCAAGCAGCAGGGCCGCGGCCCAGCCCCAACCCATCAGCAGGGCGGCACCCATCGCCGGGAGAAGCGAGAAGAGAAACGAGCCAACCCCGAACAGCACCGTCTCGCGAGGGTGGGTCTTCAAGGTGGAAAAATCGATCTCGGTCCCCGCCATGAACATCACGTAGACAAGCCCGATCGACCCCAGCATGTCGAGCAGGGGTTCGCGAGGAAGCACATTCGCCCCACCAGGTCCGAGTAGCATCCCGATGAGCAGTAGACCAATGAGGCCCGGAAGGTGGAGCCGCTCTACGGTCAGCTGCATGATCAGAGAGACCGCGAGGAGCAGGGTAAACTGAAGAACCGGATCCGTCACGGGAACGGTCATTGCTTCTACCATAGAGTTCTCTCCCCTCGGCCGGCTCGCTGTGTACGCGCAGCATCTTCGATGCTCCCATCGTCCCGGCTATCCGGCATGGTCACCCTCCGGCCAGACGCGGTCTCCAGAGCGCTTGATGAGCTCCACCCGATCCGGGTGGACCCACTCGAGCACGACGAGGTCCAACCGGATATCCGCAAGACGGTCGGCGCCGTCGCGAATCCGTGAAAGCTCAGGCCCGGCGGCGGCGGACTGTGCCCGTGCGAGGCGCTCCTGTGCAATGCCTCGCGCCGGCTTTGACGGCAACCACGGACGGCTCCATGGGGAGAGCGTAGCCGTGAAGGCGACCCGCGGTCAATCACCGCTGCGCCCCCTTGGCATACAGCGGTCACGGGTGTGCCGCGCTTGTCGCCCGCCGCTGCCGTCGGTGGGGGGCGCAGACGGCCCCCGGCGTGACATCCGCGACCCTCTGTGGCATGATGCCGCCAAGAGGACATATGGATAAACGCAAGATAGTATTCGCCGGGTGCGGCGGCATCACCGGTGCGTGGATGAACGCGCTCTCCGCATTCGATGACGTGGAAGTCGTAGGGCTGTGCGACCTCGATCCCGAGCGGATCGCCGCCTTCGAGGAGCGATGGAAGGTCGCTCCGGCGGCGAAGGGCAAGGACCTCGAGCGCGTGATTCGCGACAGCGGAGCGGACACCGTGTTCGACTGCACGATACCCGAAGCGCATCCGCTCGTTACCTTGACCGCGCTCGAGTGCGGCTGTGACGTCCTGGGCGAGAAGCCCATGGCGCCGTCGATCGCGGAGGCGAAGTCGATGGCGGCCGCGGCGAAGAAGGCGGGCAAGACGTACGCGGTGATCCAGAACCGGCGCTACCAGCCGGCGATCAGGCGGTTCCGCCGGGCGATCGCGGAGGCTGATCTGGGCGCGCTTACTACGCTCGACGTCGATTTCTATATAGGAGCGCACTTCGGCGGGTTCCGCGCGGAGATGGACCACGTGCTTCTTCTCGACATGGCGATCCACACCTTCGACCAGGCGCGCTATCTGAGCGGGGCCGACCCGGTTTCCGTTTTTGCCGCGGACTGGAACCCGAGCGGCTCGTGGTACCGGCATGGGGCGGCCGCGGTCGCCTTCTTCGAGATGTCGAACGGGCTGCGTTTCACCTACCGGGGGAGCTGGTGCTCGGAGGGGCTCAACACCTCGTGGGAAGGCGACTGGCGCGCCGTCTGCGAGCAGGGGAGCATCGCCTGGGACGGCGCCGGCGACGTGCACGGCGAACGCGAAGCAGGCGGCGAGAGCCTCATCCACGACTTCGCGCCGCTCCCGATTCCGGATGAAGAGCAGCTCGAGCTCACCGGCCACGGCGGCGTGATCCGCGAGTTCCTCGACTCGCTTCGCAACGGGACGAAGCCGATGACCGACTGCAGCGACAACATCAGGAGCATCGCGATGGTACTCGCCGCGGTGGAGAGCGCGGAGACCGGCCGGCCGGTCGAGATTGCGAAGGAGATTTGACCATGGCTACGACGAAGGCAGCAAAGGCAAAAAACGCGGCGCTCGACATCAGGATCGGGACGCTCGTGAAGGGCGACATCGACGCCGCGGAGTACATCCGGCAGATCCTGCCGCACGGCTTCGAGTCATTCTCCATCACCTTCTGGCAGACGAACAAGGGGATCGACCTTCCGGCGATGGCCGACGCCGTGCTCGCCGCCCTCGACGGTTCCGACGCGGTGATCTCCTCGCTCGCGGTGTTCGGAAACCCGCTCGACACCGAGGAGCGCGACCTCGAGACGGTCGCCTCGTGGGAACGCGCGATCGACGTGGCCGGACTCTTTGGCTGCGACATCGTGGGCGGGTTCACCGGGCGCCTGCGCGGAAAGCCCATCCACGAGTGCATCCCGCGGTACACGGAGGTATGGTCGCGGCTTGCCGAACGCGCCGCGGGGAAGGGCGTTCGCATCGCCTTCGAGAACTGCGACATGGGCGGCACCTGGGAGACCGGCGACTGGAACATCGCGCACAACCCCACCGCCTGGCAGCTCATGTTCGACGCCGTACCTGCT
>SLST01000187.1 GCA_007130265.1 Spirochaetales bacterium | reverse complement strand
GTTCGGCGAGAACGTGCAGCGCGGGGTGAACTTCATCTGCAACTGCTGCGGATGCTGCTGTGAGGCCATGATCGCCGCACGCAAATACGGCATCCTCCAGCCGGTGCATACTACGAATTTCATGCCGGTGGTCGACGGCGAGAGCTGCTCCGGATGCGGGAGGTGCGCGGCACTCTGTCCGGTCGAAGCGATGGCGCTCGTGTCCGCGAACGACCCGAAGAGGCCTCGACTCATGACTGCTACCGTTCTCCAGGACGTCTGCCTGGGCTGCGGGGTCTGCACGAGGGTATGCAGCCAGGGCAGCATCTCGCTGGTCTCCCGCGAGAAGCGCGTGTTCACGCCGGTGGACGGCGTGCATCGCGCCGTGGTGATGGCGATCGAACGCGGCAAGCTCCAGAACCTGATCTTCGACAACCAGCTCTTCGCGAGCCATCGTGCGATGGCCGCGATCCTCGGGGCAATCCTGCGTCTTCCTCCGGTACAGCGGACTCTCGCCGGAGAACAGACAAAGTCGCGTTACCTCGTTCGCCTGATCGAGTGGTACGGACGGCGCAACGCCCCTGCACCTACCGGGGGTGTCTGAAAACCCTCGTGGGCCATGGAATGACCGCATCATATTCCCTGCAATGAAGGTATGGCGAGGGGGAACTGGATGAGCAATCTCAGAGAAGAAGCCGATCTCGATCTGAGAGGCAGACGCCTCGTCATTTGCTCCAATCGAGACCCGTACAAAGTCATACCCACCGATTCCGGATGCGAGTTCGAAGCGACGAAGGGTGGGTTCGCCTCGGCACTCCTGCCGGTCATGCGTGCCGACTTCGCGCGGACACGGTCACCGAGCATCGTGAAACTTGCGCTCGAAGTGCCGCACCCCCGCTCCGGCGCAGGGTGAGTTTTCCTGAATCCGGAAATCTCCCTGCGCTTCACAGACGAAGCGTGGCTTCTCGAGCCGGCTCGATGGGTCCTGGCCGCACTCCTCCCTATAGCGGTCAAACTCGTCCGCGCCGTAGCTCCTTCCGCTGTAATATGCCAGAAGCTTCGTGTTTACCGGGCTGTAGCAGTTCTCGTCGATAACAAAACGGCGCATATCCTCTTCGTCGATGATCGCGTAGATCGCCGCGCCGTGGGGCGTTTCGTGGAAGATGTTTCTCCGGATGAAGACCTCACCCGACTGCGTGCCGCGCTCGACCCGCCAGACCAGGACATGGTGACCCACGTCGATCGGCTGCGGACCGTTGGGATCTATCCCGTCGGCGATCACCTTCATCTCGACGTGGCCGTCTCCCAGCGCCTTTACGTAGATCTCGGATCTTCGAGGAGGCGGCTCGCCCTGCATCGCGAACCCACCGCCGGAGGTGATGCACGTGTTGTGCTCGAAGTAGACATCGCGTGAAGGCTCGCGGCACTCGTAGGCGGCGAGACCGCAGCCAATGAAGAGGTTGTCACGGAAGCAGATCCGCTCCGGTACGTTCGCGACGCCACCGCCCTGGTGCGTTACCCCGGCGTCGTAGATGTTGTCGAACAGACACCCCTCCACCGTGACATCCTCGGCTCCGTCCCAGAGCTCGACGGCATTGCCGAAACGAACGCGATGCGTGAGGTCCCATACCGCGCCGCCGATGCACCGGAAGTCGCAGCCGCTGATCGTCACGTCGATCGGGTGAGACTCCTGGTACCCGTGCACACCCGAGTTCCGGAAGCAGAGATCCTCTATGACGATGTGGCGCTTGCCGGAGACGAGTCTGCGGTCCGCCCAGAGCGAGCACTCGATGCTGCGATAGCGGCTTCCCGGATTCCCGGACGATACGAGATAGAGCACGCCCGGTTTCCGGGCGCCTTCCGCGCCGGTTTCCTTCGACGAGGCGGTGCCGATATCCGTATAGTGCCATTCGCCGTCGTTTCGAAGGTCGTCCAGAGCGAACCGGAGATTGCCGCATGATGCACCCTCGTCGAAGACGATGTTGCAGACCTCGCTGGGAAACGAGCCGACGTATCGCCACAGCGAGGGTCGTTCCTCGACCCAGCGGTCCGGATCTCCGGCGGCGACCGAGCCAAGGAAGGTCGGCTTCTCTCCCTCTCCGTAGGCGCCGTAGGTGATCGGGGCTCCGGGCTCCCCGTCGCTCGCGCGAAGAGTGTCGCGTATCATGCTGCCCCGCTTGAACAGGACCGTATCTCCGCCGCGAACGGTCAAGGCGGCGTAGCTTCTGAGCGGTCTGCCCGGGGACAATCCGTCCTGCGCGTCGTCGCCGTGTGCCGTGTCGATGTAGTAGATTCCCTTTGGCATTCAACCCTCCCGAACCGTCTTGCTGCGCTTGCGCCGATCGTCAGTCACCACCATACTCCCTGTCTCCGGTTCGTTCCAATGACCCCCCATGCGTCGGTGGGCGAGCCGATGAAACAGACCATCGGGACCGAGCTCGATTCACCCTGTCTCTTCCTCCACGGCGGCGTCGAAGTCAACGAGATGCTCGACGCGAAGAGAGAGCTCGTCGATCTTACCGAGGCCTGAACCGCGCCACCCTCTCCTGGAGAACCCCTTCCGCTCAGAACCTCAACGGGTGCATTCCTCTGCCATTGACCCATCCCGGTGGGATGGTCCCGGGCTGAGCGAAAGGCCTAATCGTCTTGCGCCCCACTTGCGAGTCGATCGCGACGGGATACCGCGGGTGATCGCGCATCAGGGCGGCAACCGGGAGCGTCCGGGCCAGACGATTCGGGATCCGGCCCGTAATCCGCGTACATTGGTTTGGCGCCTACGCGCCGAACCTGCGGGAACTCTTCGAGACCTATCCGGGCATGCCGATGCTCATCGAGATCAAGGATGATGATGAACGTGGCGCTCTCGCTGCCGAGGTGCTCTGGGACCTGATCCGGGAGTACGATCGCGACGACCTCACCGTGGTTGCGTCTTTCAACACAGCACCGCTACAGCATCTCCGGTCGCTTTCCGAAGGCCGCGTGACCACGTCGGGCTCCATGAATGAGGTCGTACGGTTCTACGCACCGCACATCCTCGGTCTGCACGCCCTGAACCATGCGACGCCGTTTCAGGTCTTCAACCTCCCGGTCAGCTTCGACGTGGGGCCGCTCACCATGGATCTGACCTCCCGTCGACTGCGGCGGGACATTGCGCAACGCGGTATGGCCGTGCACTACCGGAGCATCAACCGTGACGAGCAGACAATCGACGAGCTGGTGCGAGCCCCGGGACCGAGAGAGTCCCTTTCTGGTACGATCGCGGCATGCGACACACGGTCACGACTACCCACCTGATCATGAACGAACCGTCCGAGTTGCGCGCGCGCGTCTGCGACGCCGGAGATGTCGCGGTAAGCCGCGTCGATCCGCCGGATCCGCAGGTCAACCACATGCTGTTCATGGAGATCGGCACGCCGTACCGCTGGTTCAGTCGCCTGAGCTGGACGTTCGATGAGTGGCGCCGCTATGTACACGACCCGTCGGTGGAGAGCTGGATAGGCCGGCGGTCCGGGGCGCCGTTCGGTTACTTCGAGTTGCAGCATAGGGACGCCGTGACGCAGATCGTGTTCTTTGGTGTCTTGCATGCGCACGCCGGCCGGGGTCTGGGGGGGTGCCTTCTCACGCATGCCGTCCGCCGGGCGTGGGAGATCGCAGGGACCGGGCAGGTATACGTTCACACGTGCACCTCAGATCATCCGGCCGCGCTTGCGAACTACCTCACGCGGGGTTTCACCGTGGACCGCGAGGTGACCCACGAGGAGGAGATGCCGGACGACGACGACCCGGTCTGGTCGTCGCCGGCGTACTATGCGTCTCTGCGGGGGCTCACCAACGACGCATGATAAACGTTACCGGGGCGGGCGCTCCGGGCAGGAGGCTTGCGGTGACCGGTCGCTACCGGTCGAGCCGGAAGCTGCGCCTGACGGCGGTATAGGCGTCTTCAAGACCTATGTGTCCGCCTGTGACGATCAGGGTGGCACGGTTCCGGCGGCAATCCTCCGCGATGAACCGGCTCTGGACGATGTTGTTCTGGATGAAGTTGTCCACGGCCAGTCCGGGATCCGCGCAGGTGTCGAGTTGCTGCCTGAGGATTGGCAGGAAGTCGGGGTTGCCACGGTGAGCACCAGTCGCGGGAGCCCGAGAAACGCGTCCACGATGATCGGGTTGTCGTTCGGCATCTGGAGGAGCTAGTCAAGCTGTCCTCGAACTCGACCCGTGCCATTGCGACGTAGTCGTCCGCTATGTTCTGACCGCTGCGACCATAGAACCAGTCGAATGGTTCACCGCGGTCCAGTGCCACTCCTATTCGCCCGTGTTCGATTTCAGCGCTTGCTGAGGACCCGATCGGGTTCCGGACCGACGGCGCCACACGATGGGCCGGCCGTTCAGTCCCACGGGTGGAGCACCACCTTTCCGCACTCGCCGGTGAGCTGGAGCTCCCATGCATCGGACACCCGCGTCAGGGGAAAGACGTGCGTGATCAACCGCGACAGCTGCTCGCCGCAGCTCCGCGCGATCTGCAGTATCCGCGGGTAGTCCGCCAGGTTGTAGTGCCACGATCCGTGGAGCGAGATCCCCTTGCGGATCATGTCCGCGCTGACCTCAATCCCGAGCGTTCCGCCCTCGCCAACGAAGGTGACCGATCCCCGGCGTCGCACGGAGTCTATGAGCAGGCGCTGCGCGGCGGGGACGCCGGTGCAGTCGACGCAGGCGTCGGCGCCGCGGCCTCCTGTGCGTTCCCGTACACCAGTCGGAACACCGGGGTCGGCCGGATCGAAGACCTCCTCCGCGCCGAGCTCGCGAGCCAGGCGCGCCCGGTACGGGTTCGACTCCACCGCGAGTACCCTGCTGCCGCGATACCTCGCGTTGATCACGCCTCCCAGGCCCACGGGTCCGAGTCCGGCGATCAGCACTGTGTCGAAGGCGTCGACGCGCATCCGCGCGAGCGCACCGAAGGTGGGACCGAGCCCGCAGCACGCCATCGCGGCGTGATCGATCGGCAGAT
>SLST01000278.1 GCA_007130265.1 Spirochaetales bacterium | reverse complement strand
GCGATGAAGCTCGCTCTCGATCACCCTCGGAAGGTACGCGCGCTCTTCGTGCTCGATATGGCGCCGCGCGCCTACGACCCGGGGCACCGTGAGATCATGGACGCGATGCTCGCGCTTCCCCTCCATGAGATCCAGAGCCGCGCCGATGCCGATCGCATGCTCGGGAGCGCGATTCCGTTCAAGCCGGTCCGCTCCTTTCTCCTGAAGAACCTGGTCAAGGACGACGATGGGTATCGGTGGCGACTGAACCTGCCGCTGTTGCGCCGTGATTACGAACGGGTGCTCGGTTGGGAGGCAGAGGGCACGTACGACGGCCCTGTCCTGTTCGTCGGTGGGAGCAAATCGAAGTACGTCAAACCAGAACGCGACAGCAGATTGATCCGTAGCTACTTCCCCGCGGCGGACATCCGGATGGTCGCCGGGGCCGGCCATTGGGTCCACAGTGAACGACCGGAGGAGGTCCGTGCATTGTTCAGGAGCTTCCTGACGGATGTCGTGGATGACGCTCTGTGACCGGCGCGGGAGGACCGAGTCCACTGGGCGCGACTATCGTGGACGGCGGCGTTCAGTTCGCGGTCTTCAGTCGGCACGCGCGATCCGTGACGCTCTGTCTGTTCGACGAAGCGCGAGCGGCCGACGCATCGCGGCGGATCGTGCTCGATCCGTCGGTCAACCGCACGGGGGACATCTGGCACGTCTACGTTTCCGGTCTGGAGGCCGGGCAGCTCTATCTCTTCCATGCCGACGGGCCGTACGATCCGGAGAAGGGGCACCGGTTCAACCCGAGGCTCTACCTGCTCGACCCCTATGCGCGTGCCTTGACCGGAGGCTTCGCGTGGGAGCTCAGCTCGCAGTACGGCTATGATCCTGATGCCCCCGACGGCGACCTGTCGGTGCGCCGCGACGGGACGGTTTCGGCCGCCGGCATACCAAAGTGCATTGTCGTTGACGATGCGTTCGACTGGCAGGGTGATCAGCCGCTGAACTATCCTCTGCGCAAGAGCGTTCTGTACGAGGCTCATCTGAAGGGGATGACCGCCGATCCCTCTTCCCGCGTCGATGATCCGGGGACGTACCAGGGACTGATCGAGCACATCCCCTACCTCAAGCAGCTCGGGGTGACCAGCCTCGAGCTGCTTCCCGTCCACGAGTTTGACGAGTTCGAGATCGTGCGACGCAACCCGCGAACCGGTGAGCGGCTCAGGAACTACTGGGGCTATTCGACGGTGGCCTTCTTTGCTCCGAAGGCATCGTATGCCGCGAGTGGCACCGCGGGCGCTCAGGTCCGGGAGTTCAAGGAGATGGTGCGCGAGCTGCATGCGGCAGGTATCGAGGTGATCCTCGACGTGGTACTCAACCACACGTCGGAGGGGAACGAATTCGGGCCGACCTACTCCTTCCGTGGTTGGGATAACTCGGTCTACTACATGCTCGAGGAGAACCGTCGGCGGTACCGCAACTACGCCGGGACCGGCAATACGCTGAACTGCAACCACCCGGTGCTCCAGTCGCTCATCATGGACTGTCTGCATTACTGGGTCGTCCAGATGCATGTGGACGGGTTCCGCTTCGACCTGGGGTCGATCCTTGGCCGCGACCGCGACGGCAATCTCATGGAGAACCCCCCGGTCATCGAGCGAATCGCCGAAGACCCCATTCTTCGGAACACGAAGCTGATCGCGGAGGCGTGGGACGCCGGAGGAGCGTACCAGGTGGGCTCTTTCCCGGGCGGCCGATGGGCCGAATGGAACGATCGGTACCGCGACGACGTTCGCCGCTACTGGCGCGGCGACCGCGGGGTGACGGCGCCTTTTGCCACGCGCCTGGCTGGCAGCTCAGATCTCTACCTGCGCGACGGGCGCAAGCCCTTCCACAGCATCAACTTCGTGACTTGCCACGACGGGTTCACCCTCCGTGATCTTGTCTCCTACTCGCGTAAGCACAACGAGCCGAACGCCGAAGAGAACCGGGACGGAATGGGCGAGAACTACTCGTCGAACTACGGAATCGAGGGAACGACGACCGACGCTGCGATCAACGCGGTCCGGCTTCGTCAGCAGAAGAACTTCCTTGCGACACTGCTGCTCTCTCTCGGCACTCCCATGCTCCTCGGAGGAGACGAGTTCGGCCGCACGCAGGATGGGAACAACAACGCCTATTGCCAGGACAATTCCACCTCGTGGTTCGATTACCGGCTCACCGACACGTACGCCGATCTTCTTGCCTTCACGACAAAGCTGATCTCGTTCCGGCTCAGCCATCCTGCGTTCCTGCGGCCCGAGTTCTATACCGGCCATGATACCGACTTCAACCGAATGCCTGACATCACATGGTTTTCAGAGACCGGTCATGTCGTCGACTGGGCGCGGATCGGCCGGACGCTCTCGCTCCGGATCGATGGGAGCCGCGCCGAGATCAAAGCCGACCGCGATGACAACGATTTCTTCCTGGTGCTCAACGGCGCCGCGAGTCGCGTGAGTGTGGTGCTCTGCGCGCCTCCCGCGGGCAAGCGCTGGTACCGGGTGATCGACACCGCACGGGATCACCCGGAGGATTTTCTGCCCGAGGGCGCTGACGAGCCTGAGGACCCCTCGTACTCATGCGCCGCCCGCAGCGTCGTTCTCTTCTTGAGCCGCTGAGCAGGTGCAACCGCCACGCGCGACCGCCGGGCTTTTGCGATTTGCGGATTGGTGGTATGGTCACGATGCCGTCATCGTTTTCCACCGGGGCGGCTTGCGAGGAGCGAGCATGAGCGCAGTCACACCAATCCGAAAGAAGTGGTCCGGGACCTTGACCGACCGCGAGCGGTTCAACCGGCAGATGCACTACGAGCCGGTCGACCGGTGCTTCAACATGGAGTTCGGTTACTGGAAGGAGAACTTCAGCCAGTGGAGGGTCTTCACTGAGCATGGCATCACCGACAACGCGCAGGCCGACGAGTTCTTCGCATTCGACGTGATCAAGACCTGGACGCCGCGGGTCTGGATGCACCCGGTGTTCGAGGAGCGGGTCGTGCGGGAAACCGGGGACACCAGAGTGCTGATCAACGCCGACGGGCTGCTCGCGGAGGTTCCCAGGGACGCGCACGAGACGATTCCTCATTTCCTCGAGGCCACGATCAAGACTCCTGATGACTGGCAGCGTGCCAAGGAGGAGCGCTTCCGTCGCGATGATCCCGCGCGCCGGATCGACCTCGACGCGCTGCGCGCCGCGCATCCGGCCGACCGGGACTATCCGCTGGCCCTCTGGTGCGGATCGATGATGGGCAAGATCCGTGACATGCTGACCTTCGAGGGAATCGCCTACGCGATCTACGACTATCCGGAGATGCTCGAGGATATGGTCGAGACGGCGTGCCTGCTCGTCGAGGACGCTCTCGACCAGGTGCTCCCCGCGGTCGATTTCGACCTCGCGGCCGGATGGGAGGACATCGCGTTCAAGCAGGGGCCCATCGTCTCGCTCGACTTCTACAACAGCGTCGTTGTGCCGCGCTACGCGCGTATCGGCTCCAAGCTCAGGGACGCCGGCATCGATATCTGGTACACCGACTGCGACGGCGACGTTCGGCCGCTCATTCCGGGAATGCTCGAGTCCGGGCTGAACACGATGTTCCCATGGGAGGTGAACTGCGCGGGGCATCCCGGCGAGGCACTCGACCACCACGGCAGGGAGCTGCGGATCATGGGAGGCGTAGACAAGATGGTGCTTGCGTCGGGGCGCGATGCGATCCGAGTCTACCTCGAAGGTCTCGTGCCGCTCGTCGAGCGCGGCGGCTTCATCCCCTTCTGCGACCACCGCTGCCCGCCGAACGTTCCGGAGCAGGACTATCTCTACTACCTGGACCTCAAAGAAGAGCTCTTCGGGATGTAGTCGATCGAGATATTCATGGCAAAAACTCCAGTCCGCGTTATACTCCGCGGCAGGAGTGGTCCATGACTCGATTGATAGTGGGTGGTCTTGGTGTGCTTGTTGCAGCCGTTCTGGTGCTCTCCGGCTGTGCGAGCTCCGAGGCGCGTGCGGCGCGCAGGGGCGACATGAACGCGCTGCGGGAGTACGTCGCTGAGGGCGGCGATGTCAACGAGCCGCAACGCAACGGACAGACGCTGCTGATGATCGCGACTCAGTCCGGCCAGAGCGAGTCGGCGAGGTTCCTCCTAGACAACGGTGCCACTGTCGATGCCCGCGACAACAGTGGTCAGACTGCTCTCCACTACGCTTCGGCGACCGGGCGCCAGCCGATCGTCGCACTTCTGCTCGACCGAGGCGCTCGCGTCGACTCGCGGGACAACCGCGGGGCTACGCCCCTGATGCTCGCGGCTTCCGGTGGCCACGTAACGGCCATGGACACGCTGCTCGTGGCCGGGGCGGGAGTGAACGAACGTGACAACGCCGGTCAGACGCCGCTCTACCGCGCGGTCGCTGCGAACAACCGAACCATCGTGGATACGCTGCTCGCCGCCGGTGCCGATCCCGGAATTCGCGATGCCGGCGGAGATTCCATGCTCTTCCTGGTCCTGCGTGATGACCGTGCCGCGATAGCCGAGTTGCTCCTCGAAGAGGGGATCGATCCGGACGAGAAGAACTCGCAGGGGAGCGCGCCTCTCCACGTGGCAGCGGCGGCAGGCGCAACGCAGATTGTCGATGCCCTGCTCTTCTACGGTGCAGACCCCAACGCTCGCGACCGCCGCGGGCGCACGCCCGTGCATCTCGCGCTCGACGGACCGGCGCCGGGGCCCGTGCTTCGTTCCCTGTTGCCGCTCGGCGCCGACCCGGCAATTGCAGACTCGGATGGGCGACTGCCGGTGCTTGTGGCTGTGACGGAAGGCGATCCGGGCGTCGTCGAACTGCTTCTCGACTACGGCGCGGATCCCCGCGGGCGAGACGAGGATGGGCGATCACTCGTTCTTATTGCGACTGTCTCTCAGCGGACGGACCTCGTGAGGGTCCTGCTGCGACGCGGCGGTGATCCCAATACCCCGGACGCCCGCGGGACGACACCGCTGCTCGTCGCGGCGCGGGATGACGCTTACGAGCTTGTGACTATGCTGCTCGCCGCCGGCGCCGACCCTGCCGCGACGGACCGGGACGGCACTTCGCCGCTTCTCGCCGCTCTGGAGGCCAGCGCAAGACAGCCTCGTGGGCTTACGCGCTCGGCGCGGCTGTTGTCCGACTCCGGTCAGAGCGTTCCGGGCCGCAGTCGGCAGGCAATCGCGATCGCGTTTGCGACGGCGGAGTCAGGCAACGTCGATGTTCTGCGCGTACTGCTCGACACCGGGCTGTCGCGAAACGCTCGCTCTTCCAGCGGTGAAACGCTGCTCACCGCAGGCATCGCCCATAGTGAGTACGTGCGCGTCCTGCTTCAGTTCGGGTATGGCGTCGATGAGCCGAACCGCGACGGGGAAGCGCCGGTGACCATAGCCGCGCGCGGGAGTCACTTCGAGTCGCTTCGGCTGCTGCTGCAGGGCGGAGCGAACCCCAACGTGACCGGACCGGATGGCGCCACGCCGCTGATGCTCGCATCCGCCGGGGGCGACGCGGAGATCGTGCGCCAGCTCCTGCTCGCGAACGCGAACGTGTGGGCCCGCGACCGGAATGGAAACGCCGCGGTACACTTCGCCGCGCGCGGCGGCCTGCCCGAAACGGTCCGCTTACTCCTGACCGCCGGAGCCGACCCGAACGCGACCAATTCGGCGGGCAGACAACCAATCACGCTCGCCGAGGAGAACCCTCAGCGCGATGAGATCGTGCGCATTCTCCTGACCGCCGGAGCGATCGCTCCGGTTGCCGATGCGCCGGCCGAACCGGGGCCGACTCCTGAGCCGCCTGCCGAACCCGAGCCGGAGCCGCCGCGCCCGTCGCCGCGACCCGAGCCCCCGTCGGCGAGAAATGTGCTCTATCCCGATGCCCGCCGGCCGGACAACACCGGCGGGTCGACGGTGGTGCTTGAAGAGTTCACCGTGCAGATTCCCGCGCTCTGGGAGCGCAGGATGAGATCGATGGAGAACCCGCAACAGGTGCGCCTGCTGGTCGATAACTGGTACGGACTGGGTGTTGAAGCGTACCGGATCCAGCGCAACGGCGAGCCCGTCGGTGTAGCGAAGATCGCCCCGTACGAAACGGTGAGAATAGACACTCGACAGGGGAACGTCTTCGTCTTCTACGGCGTCGACGGCGCGTACTTCGGGCACTTCACTACTACCGGGCAGCCCGAACAACGGGTGCGGACCGACATCCGTCCGTAGATGCGCAGAGACCCGTGCCCGGGCGATGCAGCTGAGCGGTCTTGACATCGCGGAGCGAAATGACGATTGTAAGCTGAGCGACGACGGAGACGAGTACCATCGCCCCTGGTCACGAGAGAGGGTCTTCAGACCGCGAGCACGAGTTGCGGCAGGCTGTGAAGGACCCGACGAAGATGGTGGGAAAACCACTCCTGAGCTGTCGACGGAAACCGTTACGAAGCAGCCGCGAGGCCGACTTCCACGGGAGTATGCTCGACCGGCTCATCCACGAAACGGATGTATGAGTGCGTTGCGGGGGAGAAAGCTCGCAGCGAACCAAGGTGGTACCGCGGAGCAGTGGAAGGCCCCTGTCTTCGTCCTTGGAAACCGTTCGAAAGAGACGGTCCAGGGCGAAGGCAGGGGCCTTTTCTTTGTGGAGGAGGCATATGACAGACGTAGCAGAGAGACAGGACAAGACTCAGGAGCGTCAGGACCGGCTTGACCGCATTCGCCATTCGACGGCGCACATCATGGCGGAAGCCGTACTTCGAGCCTTCCCCGACGCGAAGATCGCGATCGGTCCGGCGATAGACAACGGGTTCTACTATGATTTCGACCTCCCGCGCTCGCTCTCGCCGGAGGACCTCGAGCAGATCGAGGAGTCGATGCGCAAGATCGTGAGCGAGGACCACGATTTCCGTCGCGAGGTAGTTGAGAGGGATCGCGCGGCCGAGATCTTCAACGACCAGCCGTACAAGCTCGAAATCCTCCGCGACCTGCCGGACGACGAGGATGTCTCCATCTACACGGTGGATACCTTCACCGATCTCTGCCGCGGACCGCACGTCGAGCGAACGAAGGAGATAAACCCGAAGAGCTTCAAGCTGCTCAATGTCGCCGGGGCGTACTGGCGTGGTGACGAGAGACGACCCATGCTGCAGCGCATCTACGGGACGGCCTGGGAGAACCCGAAGGAACTGCGCCAGCACCTCGACTGGCTCAAGGAAGTCGAGAAGCGGGATCACCGGCGCATCGGGAAGGAGCTCGACCTCTTCAGCATTCACGAGGAGGCCGGACCGGGGATGATCTACTGGCACCCGAAGGGCGGCCGGATTCGCCAGGCGGTCGAGGACTACTGGCGCGAGGTCCACCGGCGCGACGGGTACGAGATTCTGCATACGCCGCACATCGGCAAGAGCTGGCTCTGGGAAACGAGCGGTCACCTCGATTTCTATGCCGACGGCATGTACCCGCCCATGGAGATGGACAAGTCCGACTACTACGCGAAGCCGATGAACTGCCCGTTCCACATCATGATCTACAAGACGGGCGTACGCAGCTACCGCGATCTGCCGCTGCGATGGGCGGAGCTCGGGACGGTCTACCGGTACGAGAAGTCTGGCACCCTGCACGGGTTGCTCCGTGTTCGCGGGTTCACGCAGGACGACGCGCACATCTTCTGCACCCCCGGCCAGGTGGAGGATGAGATCCTCGAGGTGCTCCGCTTCAGCCTCCGGATGTGGAAGGCCTTCGGCTTCACCGACCTGAAGGCGTACCTAGCGACCGCTCCTGAGAAGTCGGTCGGTTCGACGGAGATGTGGGAACAGGCGCTCGGGAGCCTCCGGAAGGCGATCGAGACCGAAGGTCTGCCTTACGAGATCGACGAGGGCGGCGGCGTCTTCTACGGGCCGAAGATCGACATCAAGATCAAGGACGCGCTCGGTCGGGAGTGGCAGTTGACGACGATCCAGTTCGACTTCAACCTGCCCGAGCGGTTTGACATCTCCTTCGTCGACTCGGACGGAAAGGAAAAGCGGCCCTACATGGTCCACCGAGCCCTCCTTGGATCGCTCGAGCGGTTCTTCGGCGTGCTCATCGAGCACTACGGCGGGGCCTTTCCCGTCTGGCTCGCCCCGGTCCAGGCCGTGACGATCCCGGTCGCCCCGGCGTTCAACGAGTACGCGGCCCGCGTCGCCGACTCCCTGGGGGCCGCCGGATTCCGGGCGGAGTCCGATCTCTCGGACGGACGCATGGGGGCGAAGATCCGCCATCACCAGGGGCAGAAGGTGCCCTATATGCTCATCCTCGGGGAGAAGGAGCAGGAGGCGGGCACGGTAAGCGTTCGCCCGCGAACCGGCACGCAGGTGAACGGTGTGGCGCTCGAGGAGTTCATCGCGACCGCGAAGGCGATCGTCGACTCGAAGAGCGCGGAGCTCTGGCCCTCGGGGTAGAGCGTCGGTCTACATCTGTACGAGTTTGTGCTGCACTGCATACTTCACCAGGTCGACCTTGGAGTGCAGCTGCAGCGACTGCATGATGTTGTTCTTGTGGACGTGAACGGTGTGGTGGGAAATGCCGAGATCTTCCGCGATCTCGCGCTCGGTCATGCCGTCGCAGATCAACCTGAGGACTTCCACCTGCCGTGGCGTCAGATCCGTCGCGCCTTTGGAGTGCGTCGCCGACCCATACCGGAACTCGTTCACCATCGTGTCCGGCATGCTGGTTCTGAACCAGTGCTCGCCTCTTGAGACGGCGACGATCGCCTGTACCAGCTCTTGCGCAACGTGGTCCTTGAGCATATATCCGCGCACACCGGCGCGGATCGCCCGCTCGACGAGCTCGGCATCGTCGTGCATGGAGAGGACGATGATCCGGACGTCCGGGCGCCTGTTCAAAACGGCGCGGGCGAGCTCGATGCCGTCCATTCCGTGCATGGAAATGTCGGTGAGAAGCACCTGCACGTCTGCGGTCTCGAGCATCTCCAGCGCCTCGGGCGCCGACGAGGCCTGCATTGCGACCTCCATGGGCGGTTCGGCGTCCTCGAGGATCAGCTTCAGGCCGTCTCGCAGCACTCCGTGGTCGTCGACCAGTCCGATTCTCAGCGCGGATCCATTCATAGTTGGCCTCAATGATGCGCGCTTCCGGCGGATGAAGCAAGGCCCCCGTACGCCGGCGTACCCCTGTACCCGGGCGTACCCGTGCGACAGTTGAGCGCCACGCCGAACATCACTCGCGTCGCAGCGACATAACCCATCCGGTTCATTGAGCCCACGGCCCTGACGCGCTATGTTGAGGTTGATGGAGCACCTGGAGGAGTTGGTAGCCGCGCTGGTCGCCAACGGAGAAGCCGACTTGTTCATCCGGCTCAGGCTTGCGACCGGCGACCGGAGCATTTCACCGCTGGCATCGCACGGCATCTCCGATTCCGAGCTTGCCGGCGTGCTGGCGGACCCGAATGTGCTCGCGCTCTGCGTCCGCGCACGCGACACCCGGGTGCCGGTCGCCGAAAACCGGCTCGCCGAGCATCACGGTGCGCTCCACGAATCCTGCGGTCTGACGGCGATCGTGATTGTCCCTCCGCCGGCAGCGTCGGAGATGGACTCTCTTCTCCTCTTTGGCGCGCGCACGACGTCGGCCTTCGAGCACGCGACGATCGAAAGGCTGCAGCGGGTAGCCGGCATTGTCCACGCGTACGACCGGGAGAACCAGCACCACGCCGCGCAGCTGCGGCGGCTGGTTATCCAGCTGACCGAAGCCGAAGACCGTGAACGCCGACGAATAGCCTCGCTGCTGCACGACGACCTGCAGCAGACGCTCGCCGGCATCAAGGTTCACATTGACATGGCGGTCCGTCGCGCCCCACGCGACGAGTATCTCGCCGGCCGGCTCGAGACCGCCGGCGACCTACTCAATCAGGCGATCGAGCGGTCCCGGAGCCTTTCCCACGAACTGAGTCCACCGCTGCTTCGCATGCGCGGACTCGTCCCTGCGCTACGCGTCCTTGCGTCCGAGACCGAGCGTACGCACCAGCTGCGCGTCGACATCAATGCCCCGAGCGATCAACTGGAGCTCTCCGCACTCGCGGGGCACGTCACCTACCGTGCGGTGCAGGAGCTGCTGTTCAATATCATCAAGCATGCCGGGGTCGACCAGGCGACCGTCGACCTGATCGAGCGAGACGATGGCGTGGAGATCACCGTGCGCGATCGCGGCCGCGGTTTCGACGTCGACGCCGCGCTCAAACAGGACTCGCCGACCGGACTCGGACTGCTGAGCCTGCGGGAACGCATTGAGGCCATTGGCGGCGTGCTGGAGATTAGAAGCATCGTCGGGGCAGGCAGCACCTTCACGATCTTCCTTCCGGCAAGCGCTACGAAGGCGGAAGGAGTGGTCCGCGAGGCGAGGCCCGAGCCGACCGCGGAACCGGTTGTCGGGCGCAAGCTCTCCGTACTCGTCGTCGACGATCACGCGGTCATCCGGCAGGGGCTTGTCCTGCTCCTGAACGAGGAGCCGGATCTCGAGGTCGTAGGCGAGGCAAGCAGCGGTGACGAAGCGGTCGGTCTGGCGCAAGGGCTGTTGCCGGACGTGATCGTGATGGACCTCACGATGCCCGGGCTCGCCGGTGACGAGGCAACCAGGGCAATACTCTCCCGGGCACCGAACACCCGCGTAGTCGGTCTCTCCATGCACTCCGAAGAGGATGCCAAGGAGCGTATGCTCTCCTCGGGCGCCGCTGCCTACCTCTCGAAGGCCGGTCCGTCGTCGCATCTGCTCGCCGCGATTCGGGGCCGGACTGCATAGGCGCTGCGGAGGCACCGGTCGACCCCGGTGGCGCGATCAAGGGGCAGACGATACACTGGGTTGCGGGAGCAGGTATGATCACCCACATTCTGAAGCGCGACGGGCGTGTCGTTCCGTTCGATCCGCAGAAGATCACTTTTGCCGTTCTGCGCGCCGCAGTGGCCGTGGGAGGGCGTGACCGAGCGACCGCCGAAGAGATCACGAAGGAGGTCGTCGACCGGCTCGCGGCGTTCCATCCCAGTGGCGACCAGCACCCTACCGTCGAAGAGGTGCAGGATGCCGTTGAGAAGGTCCTGATTGAGCGGGGTCACGCCCGGACGGCCAAGGCATACATCGTCTACCGCTACGAGCACGCGCTCAAGCGCGCCGGGCGCGAGAGCCTCACCTACAGTTCGGACAACATCCCGTACCGCAAGCTGTGGGAAACACTCTCGTGGGCGGTGGACCACGAGTGCCACACGCTCGCGGGCATCCGGGACTACGTGGAGGCCGGTCGATTCGCCGACCTCGTTGATCTCTCGGAGGCGTTCTACCGGGAGGAGATCGAGGCCGCTCGCGCTACGCTCGCCGAGCGGATCGAGGATGTTCGTGTCATCATCATCGCCGGGCCCTCGAGTTCGGGCAAGACGACGACGACGCTCAAGATTGCCGAGTCCATGCCGGACCGACGCCTGGTTCCGCTCAACGTCGACAACTACTTCTTCGATCTCGACTCGCATCCCGTCGACACCCGCGGCGACTACGATTTTGAGACCCCGCAAGCGCTCGACATCGAACTGCTGAACGAGCATCTGCGTCGTCTGCTCGCCGGAGACGCGGTGGATGTCCCCAGCTACAACTTCCGAACGGGCAACCGGGAAGGCGTGTCCGCGACGATTCAGCTCGGCACGAACGACGTGATTCTCATCGACTCGCTCCATGGCTTCTACGGTCCCATGACCGAGTCGGTCCCTGATGAACGGAAGTTCAGGCTCTACATCGAGACGCTCGCCCAGGTCAAGGACGAGGCGGGGAGGTTCATCCGCTGGACCGACGTCAGGATGCTTCGCCGGATGGTTCGCGACATGCAGTTCCGCAATTACAACCCGGAACAGACCCTCCGGCACTGGTATCTGGTGCGTCGGGCCGAACTCAGGTATATTGTCTCCCGTCTGAAGAACGCGGAGGTGATCGTCAACAGCTTCATGCCGAGCGAGCTACCGTTGATGAAGGCGCGCCTGCAACGAAGCTTCCCGCAGTTCGTCGAGCATCTCGTCGGGGACGAGGAAAAGCGCGATGCGCTCGAGCGCGCCAGGCGGATCATGGAGCTGTTCGCGCAGGTTCCGGCTGTGGGCTCAGAAGACGCGATACCGGGAGACAGCCTGCTCCGTGAGTTTATCGGCGGCAGCGTCTACGATTACCATTGAGTTTGATCGCTGAGAAGGGGATGTCATGCAGAAAGCATTGGAGCAGCTGAAAGAGTTCGACGCCGAGATCAAGGCGCTCGAAGAGGTGCAGGCCGTACTCGAGTGGGACCAGCAGGTCTACATGCCGGAGCGCGGCGTACACGGTCGATCTGAACAGACCGCGGAGCTCGCCACGATCGTGCACCAGAAGAACACGAATCCGGCGATCGGTGATCTGCTCGACAAGCTCGACGCGTCGGACGAAAACCCGCTCGGCTCCGCCGACCTTGACGACGACGATCGTCGTCTCGTGCGGGCGGTCTATCGCGATTTTCGGCAGGCGACGCGGCTTCCTGCCGACCTCGTGTCGAAGATCGCCCGCGTCACTTCCGTCGCACAGTCGGTGTGGGCCGAAGCGCGGCGCAAGTCGCAGTTCAAGCTCTTCCAACCGCATCTGGAGGAGATCGTCGGTCTCTCCCTCGAGGTGGCGGACCGGCTCGGGTACGAAGAGCACCCGTACGATGCGCTCGTCGACCAGTACGAGCCGGAGATGACGACCGCGGATATCGCGCGCGTGTTCCGGGAGCTGCGCGAAGGACTCGTGCCGCTCGTGCGCGACATCGCCGCGGCTCGGCAGGTCGACAACAGCGTCCTGCTCAAAGCCTTCCCCGTCGACAAGCAGGAGGCGTTCAGTCGCACCATCCTTGAGGCGCTGCAGTTCGACATGAGCCGCGGAAGACTCGACCGGTCGGTGCATCCCTTCACCACGTCGCTCGGGCCCGACGACGTGCGGCTCACGACGAGGTACGATGAGCGCTTCTTCCCGACTGCGCTGTTCGGCACGATTCACGAGGCCGGGCACGGCCTGTATGAGCTCGGTTTCAGCCGTCGGTTCCACGGCACCCGGCTCGCTTCCGGCGCTTCGCTGGGGATCCATGAGAGCATGTCGCGGTTCTGGGAAAACGTAGTCGGACGAAGCCGCGCGTTCTGGCACCACTTCTATCCCGTTATGAAGACGGAGTTCCCGGACCAGCTCTCGGGCGTCGACCTGGAGTCGTTCTACCGGGCGGTCAACCGGGTGGAGCCCTCGCTCATCCGCGTCGAGGCCGACGAGGTGACGTACAGCCTGCACATCATCCTTCGTTTCGAGCTCGAGCGGATGCTCGTTGGTCGCGAGCTCAAGGTGGGTGACCTTCCGGGAGCATGGCGAGAGCAGTCGCGGGACCTGCTCGGCATCGTCCCGGACAACGATGCGAACGGGGTGCTTCAGGACATCCACTGGTCCGGTGGTGCGATCGGGTACTTCCCCACCTACGCGCTGGGGAACGTGTACGGGCTGCAGTTTGCCTCCCGCCTACGAGAGGATATTCCCGAGATGGAGAACCTCGTCCGTCAGGGCGATCTCGTGCCGATCAAGGCGTGGCTCGACGAGCACATCCATGCGGTGGGACGGTCACGCACGCCTCGCGAGCTGTGCGAGGAGGTCGCCGGCGAGTCGATGTCGGCGCGGCCCTTCATCGACTACCTGAAGCAGAAGTACACCGATATCTACGATCTGTGACCCATGACGTACGGCGGCTACCTGCTTCGCCATCCGCTCTTCTGGTCGCTTCTCTGCGGACTCGCGGTCGGCGCCGCGAGCGCGACGGCGACTCGGCGACCGCGTTCTTCGCGGCGATCGGTTCCGGCGGCTTCGCGGAACTGGGCGATGGTCTGGCTGGCTCTGTCGGTAGCGGTCGTCGCCGCGGCTGCAGGGATGATTGCGCCCGCTGAGCCCGCGATCGCACATCCGATTGCTCCCGCAGTCGCCGCTGTCGGTTTGAGCGTCGCATTCTCCGGGCTGCGGTTCCCGAGATCGGCCGGCGTGCCGGTCCTCCTGCTCCTCGGCTCCTTCGCGTTCTTCGGGGCACTGCTCGTGCGTGACTTCACCCCGGTTCGGACACAGGGGGTGCCGGCTCGTGTGACGGTTCTTGCCGTGAGGGAGTCCGGGTTGACCCTGGAGGTCCTTCGGGACGCACCCGACGCCGTCGCGCAACCGGCCGTCGTCTCGGTGCCCGATCGAGTTCTCAGGGCGGAGCTCGATCTCCTTGACGTCCCGGATGCGCTCTTTCTTCTCGGTTCGGGCCGGTTCGTGCGCTACCTCGGCCCTGCCGGCGACGCACCGGTCGAGGCCCCTATCGTTCAGGCGGCCGTCGACCGGGGTGTCGTTCGCCTCGAACGCGTGCGTCCGGAGGTCTCGCGGGTCAACGTGCATCGGACCTACTCTCTCCTGGTCGAACCGACCGGTGCTCCCCGCTTCAGCGTCGAGTAGCAGCCGTGCGTGACCTTTTGTGTTCACACCGGCGATGCCCATCGACGATACTAGGGGCGAGATGATGATCACTCTCTACCGTACCGGTCCGGAGGACCGGATAGTCTACTACTCGATCAACGATAGACAGGGTCATCTCTTCTGCGCGCACAGTTTCACGGTGAACTGGGGGCCGGCGCTCACTGCCGGGCGGGAGAAGGTCTACACCTTTGAGCGACGCAGCGACATGGATCGGAAACTACAGGAGCTCCTGCAGGAGCGCATCCGCAGCGGGTATCGGGTGCTCTACACCTACTTCCGCGATCACGAGTACGAGCATCTGCGCCCCACTCTCAGTGGAGCGGCGGTGTCATAGTCACCCTCGTGACATGATGCGTCGCACGCGCGCTGCGTCAGCGGCGAACTCGCGAATCTTCTCCACCAGTGAGAGCGCGGCGACCGCCGCGGTGACGTACTCGGCTCCCGAGTGGACCACCTCAAACCAGGGAGGCAGCTCTTCGATCAGTCGGAGGAGGGAGAGAGCGAACAGCGTCATGATCGCGAACACGCTCGCCTTTCCCAGGACCGACGTGCGGAACGGTAGTTGCCATCTGCGGGCGATGAGAAGGATGATCTGGCCCAGCAGGTGCAGCCCGAGCCTGATCACCACGATCGTGAAGAGCCAGACAGATACGAGCTGGTAGTTCACCAGCGCGACCGCTACGACAAGAAGGACCGTGTAGTCGCTCGAGCTGTCAAGATACCTCCCGATTCGCGTTACCTGCCGGGTTCGCCGTGAGATCTGGCCGTCGAGGAGATCGGTGAGAAATACGATCGCCGTCAGCGGTACGACGATCGGTCCTGTCTGGTGTGAGCGGGCGAGCAGCACGAGCCAGAGCAGCGTGGGAGCAGAGCTCAAGCGAACCAGCGAGAGCACATTCGCGAAGTTCACCCGCGTCAGATGCCTGCCCGTGTCGCTGTTGACGAACAGGCTGCGTAGCAGCACGAGCACGACAGCGATTGTTCCGTGCAATGCCGGCGTCGCTACGAGGTACCAGATCGTCTCACGCATGGTCACGTCGTACACCGCCCATACAAGCGCGGCCAGGGCAACCTGTGCGAGGAAGAGCATCAGAACAGTGATCAGGATGCTGCGGACGATCGGTCGCTCCTGCACTCAGTCACTCTAGCTTTGGCCCAGCCTGGTGTCAATGAGCCGGACCCCACGCCGTTCCTGACGCACCGGTGCTGCCTGCCGACCGCGTCGGCGCGTGTCGTGATACGCATGCGTGTATGGGGCGTGTGGCGAGCTTGACAACACGACGCGCGCCTGCAACGATGTAGCTGTGGCTCGTGTAGGTCTCGCCAACATGCTTACCTCCTCTCGTTTCGTGCTCGCACCGCTTTTCGCGGTCGTGTTCAGCCGTGTGACGAGAGTCGATGAGTTCCACACGATCGGCATCGTCGTTCTGTGGGTGCTGTTCGTGCTGATCGAACTCAGCGACGTGTTTGACGGAGCAGTCGCACGCCGGCAGGGCACGGTCAGCGACGTGGGCAAGATACTCGATCCGTTCGCCGACGTCGTGTCGAAGGTCACCTATTTCACCTGCCTTCTCACCGTTGGTATCGTCCCGCTCTGGTTCCTCCTGGTCGTTCTGTACCGTGAGTTCGGGATCATCCTCATCAGGATGATGCTCTACCGAGACGGGGTTGCGCTCGGTGCGCGCGTTGCCGGTAAGCTGAAGACCTGGTTCTACGGAATCTCGGCTGCAGCCGGGATTCTCCTGCTCGGAATCGACGCGTCGCCCGCCGTCGCCACCGCGATGACGGTCCTGCTCGCCGTCACCGCCGCGGCATCGGTCGGGTCGTTCCTGCAGTATCTGGTGCTCTTTTTTCGCGAGCGGAAGGCGCGCTCGTAGTGCTGCCGATCAGCGCGATTCCCGCTTCAGACCTGCGGGATATCCGTTTCGTGCTCGCAGACATCGACGACACGATGACCGCGAACGGGAAGCTTCCTGCTGAGTCGTATAGCGCGCTTTGGGGCTTGCACGATGCCGGAATTGGGGTGATTCCGGTGACCGGTCGCCCAGCCGGCTGGTGTGATCTGATCAGCCGCCAGTGGCCGGTCTGTGGGGTTGTGGGAGAGAACGGCGCCTTTGCGTTCTATCTCGATGGCGAGCATCGCCGCACGCTCTTCCATCCGGACGCTCCCGCCCCCGAGAGGAATCGTGATCGTCTCGAGAGGATCGCTCGGCGCGTGTACGACTCGATTCCGGGAACCAGACCGGCCAAAGATCAGTTCTCGCGCCTCTTCGACGTCGCGGTCGACTTCCGTGAGGAGCCTCCCTTGCTCGGCTACGACGTCGCCACACGGATCAAGTCCCTGTTCGAGGACTCAGGCGCACGCGCGAAGGTGAGTAGCATTCACGTGAACGCCTGGTTCGGGTCGTACGACAAGCTCTCGATGGCTCGACACTTCCTCGCCGAGCGTTTTGCGCTCGACATCGATGAGCCGACAGCGAATCGCACGATTCTCTTCTGTGGGGATTCGCCGAACGACGAGCCCATGTTCGGCGCGTTTCGGCTTAGTGTAGCCGTTGCGAATATCGAGCCGTTTGTCGCGACCCTGGACAGTCCTCCGGCGTATCTCTGCGCGCGCGAGTCTGCCGCCGGTTTCGTTGAACTCGTCGGCCTTCTTCTGGACAGCCGCAGACAGACGCTCGGCAAACCGACCGGTAGCGCGTGAAAAGGCTTGACGGTGGCGTTTCGGGACGCTATATTCCGCTCTCACGCTTGAGAAAGCGAGCACGGCTTCGTTGTACCGGATTATCGAGCTTTGATATTGACACGGTGCCTGCCTTTGTGGTAGGTTGATAGTCCGCTCCAACGGGAGTCGGTCGGCACATCGTCGGAAGATGGGTGTCGACAGTGATCTTTGTCATTATGAGGGAAGGGAAGAGAGAATGGCTTAAGGATCCGGGTGGAGAGTTCCGCGAGGGGCTTGAAGACCGGAGACTGAAGTCGGTGTAAGGTTTGAGCGGGTTTGC